>NZ_JBPBBA010000015.1:0-77662 GCF_050896395.1 Nioella aestuarii
CGCCCCCGCCTCTGCCAGCGCCACGGCAGCCGCCAGCCCGATGCCCGAGGACGCCCCGGTCACCAATGCGCGCTTACCGTCGAGGCGGAACGAGGGGGTGCGGGGTAGGGTCATGCGTCTCTCCAATCCGGTTCGGGGATGGTGCCGGGGACCCGGGCCTTGTTGAATTCCCGCATCCGCCCCAGCACATCCACCCCAAGCTGCCGGTAGGCGTCGAGAATGTCCACAAGGACCCAGTTTTCGCGGATCAGACCACCTTCCAGACGCCAGAAATCGAGGCTGCGCAAGAGAATCTCGGTGCCCGTAGGCGCGATCCCCATCCAGCCGTCGCCCGAGAGGGTCAGGCGCATATTGGGCCAGCCGGTTTCGCAGACATAGTCACCCTCGCCCACCCAGTGGGACATGAGATCGCCCATAGCGTCGAGCTTGCGGTCAGGCATCCCGCGCAGGAACGGCCCCTGGTGCCAGGTGCGAAAGCCGGAAATGCCGCGCGCGGTGCCGATCCCGGCGGGGCCATACCAGTTCATCTGCGGGTGCCAGTAACGGTCGAGGCGCATGATCTCGGGGTCGGGATTGGCGGGGTATTTGCACAGATCCGTCAGCATGGCGATGACGTGATCCATCGCCGCCTGCCCGCAGCCTTGGATGGATAGGCCATCGCCTGACATGGGTGCAGGCGTGCAGAGGAAGGCGCCAAGCTGCGGCGCCATGGGCCAGGCACGGGCCTGCATCATCAGTTCGGGGATGTCCCAGATCGCCTGTATCTCGGTGATCTGACCGCCTTCGATGCGGAAGAACTCGTGATAGCGCATATGGGCAACGTGGCCCGTGGGCGGGATGCCGAGGAAGGGCGCGCGGAACGTGCCCATGTAATTGCCCATGCAGCCGACCCAGTCCTGCCCTTCGGGCGTGGTGCCCGCCATGACAATCATATCGCGACGTTCGAGGTCGGGCATGGCGGCCAGAAGCGGCGCATAGGCAGTGTCATAGAGCGCCGCACCGCCCGTCAGATCGCCGAACGGGTGGCACAGACGGGCCGTGGACTGTGCGGCGATGCTCGCCAAGGCGTCGCGAACCGGTTCCGTGGAAAACTGTGCCATCGCGGCCCGGATCGGGGCCAGAACAGATTTGAGCGCGGCGGTTCGGTCAGGCATGGCGCCCTCTTTCGGCACGGGCGCGGGATGGCCCTTCGAAGGGCCATGCAAGACGCGATTTGCAAATCGCGTGGGAAGCGGTTTCAAAACCGCTTTTTGAAGGCGCTTCGAAGCGCCCTTCCCGCGTTCCGATCACTCTGCCGCCTCCCTATGGGGCGCACCTTCGCCATAGGGCACATTCACCCCGCCATAGCGGCGCACCCGGATATTGCATTGTTCGGCATGACCGACAAAGCCCTCCAACATACACAGGCGCGAGCCGTATTCGCCGATCATGGTCGCGGCCTCATCGGTGGCAACCTTCTGATAGCTATGGGTTTTCAGGAACTTGCCGACCCAGAGCCCACCGGTATAGCGCCCGGCCTTCTTGGTGGGCAGCGTGTGGTTGGTGCCGATCACCTTGTCGCCATTGGCCACGTTGGTGCGTGCACCCAGGAACAACGCGCCATAGCAGGTCATGTTGTCGAGGAACCAGTCGTCGCGGTCGGTCATCACCTGCACATGCTCTGACGCAATGTCATCGGCGACGGCCAGCATCTCGTCATAGCTGTCGCACAGGATCACCTCGCCATACTCCTCCCAGCTGACGCGGGCGGTATCCGCCGTCGGCAGGATCTGCAGCAACCGGTCGATTTCGGACAGTGTTTCTTCGGCCAATTTGCGGGAGTTGGTCACCAGCACAGCGGGAGAGTTGTAGCCATGCTCGGCCTGACCAAGCAGATCAGTCGCGCAAAGCTCTCCGTCCACGGTGTCATCTGCGATCACCATGGTTTCAGTCGGGCCTGCGAAAAGGTCGATGCCGACGCGGCCGAACAGCTGTCGCTTGGCTTCGGCCACGAAGGCGTTGCCGGGGCCGACCAGCATATGCACGGGCTCTATCGTTTCAGTGCCGATGGCCATGGCTCCCACGGCCTGGATACCACCAAGCACATAGATCTCATGCGCACCGCCCAGATGCATGGCGGCAATGACTGCGGGGTTGGGCTTGCCCTGCCAGGGGGGCGTGCAGGCCACGATGCGCGGCACGCCAGCGACCGATGCCGTCGCCACCGACATATGCGCCGAGGCCACCATCGGGAATTTGCCGCCGGGGACGTAGCAACCGACCGATTGCACGGGAATGTTCTTGTGGCCCAGGATCACGCCCGGCAGCGTTTCCACCTCGATATCCAGCATCGAGGCGCGCTGCGCCTGCGCGAACTTCACCACCTGTTCCTGGGCGAACTTGATGTCAGCCAGTTCCCGGTCAGACAACTCGCCGATCAGCGCGTCGATCTCTGCCTGGGACAGCCGGTAGCTGGCGGGTGAGTAGCCGTCGAACTTCTCCGACAATTCCCGCACAGCCGCGTCCCCGCGCGCTTCGATATCGGCCAGTGTAGCCTCTACAACGGTGCGTGTTTTGGCGTCGTCCTCGGCGCGCTCGGATGCCGGTTTGCCTCGCTTGAGATAGTCGATCGTCATTGTCTCGTCCTCGGTTCTCGGTCAGGGCCGCATGTCGCGCGGTCCCCTATCTGTGTCAGGCCGCCTTGGCCCCGATCTCTGCGAACAGGTCTTTGCCAAGTTGCTTCAGCGCGTGCGGCACATCCACGAACACCCAGTTCTCGACCAGCAGATCGCCTTCGCGCCGCCACCAGTCGCAGACGCGGAAGAAGATGCGCTCGTTCGAGACTGGCTGTTCAAGGAAGGGTTTCACATTCACGCCAGTCAGAGAGGGCCAGCCGCCTGAGCAAGTGTAATTGCCATCGCCGAAGCGGGTGAAATGGCGTGTCATCCCGTTGTAGGACGACCCACCGGACCAGCCCTCGAATTGGCTTTCAAACGGCACCTGGAAGCTGGCGAACTGTTCGATTCCGACAAAGGATCCAAAGGCGCCCGGGCCATACCACATCATGTTTTCATGCCAGTATGGGCGCCACGCCTCATCCTCGGTTGCCAGCTGCGCCAGCATGTCGGTGACAATCCGGTAGCTGTTCTTCGCCGCAGACGGGTTGCCTGCTTCGCGCAGGATACCGTTCTGGTTGGCTGGTCCCTGGATCAGTCCGGTATGCCCGCGCGTCAGGCCCGGGCCCGTGGCAATCGGCCATTGATTGCACGAGATCATCAGCTCGAGGATATCAAGGAAGATGTAGCTCTCTACGGCCTGTCCATCCTCCATCCGGTGAAACTCGCCGTAGCGCAGGTAGCTCAGTTTTTCGGGCGCGCGGATGCCGATCCAGTCGCGTGCAAAATGGCCGACATAGTAGCCGGTCGCGCTGATCCATTGATGCCCGTCGAAGTCACCTGACATGACGATGTCATCGCGCCGGTAAAGTCCTTCAAAGGCCGACTGAAGCGAGGTGATTAGTGTTTCGGCATAGGCATCGCGGCCCGAGCACAGATTAAGGGGATGGACCACGTTGATCGCGGCATCGGGGTGAAAGAAACCCTCTAGCGCTGCGCCGAAATCACCGGGGTGTTTTAGGGCATCGGCAAAGTTGAAATAGGGTTGGCGGGTCTGGTCGGTCATTTGGGGCTATCCGGGGTTCGGTCATGGGGTCCTGTCTGTGGCTGGATCAAGATCCCCCTGGCCCTGCACGCATCAGCGCGAAGGGTATGCGCCCTGGCCTTCGGGACCGTACCGCCGCGAGGCTTAACCTTGCGTCCCGGCCAAGGGCGCGGATCGCGACGGCACCGGCCAGAACCATCCCAACCATGCCCCGGCGCGACGGGGTGGGTGGGCGGGCGGCGTGCCGGGGCATGGTCACATACCCTATCATCCTTTCACCGCCCCTGCGGTCAGGCCGCTGACGATCTGGCGCTGGAAGAACATCACCAGGATGAAGAGCGGCGCTGTGGCGGACACCACGGCGGCGACCGCGAACATCACGTTGCCTTCCGTATAGGTCGTGCCCAGGAAGGCGGCGATTTCGGGCACCATCGTGCGGTTGGATTCCGACAGCAGCATCGAGGTCACGGCGAAGTCGTTATAGGCCAAGAGGAAGCTGAACAGCCCAGTGGTGATCACGCCCGGCCACATCACCGGCACGATGACCAGCCGGAAGGCCTGGAACTGGGTGCAACCATCAACCTTGGCGCTTTCATCCAGCTCCTTGGGAATGTTCTGAAAGAAGCTGTGCAGCATCCACAGGGTGAAGGGCTGATTGATCGCCACCAGCACGATGATCGTCGTGGGCAGAATGCCCCATAGGTTCCACTCGAAGAAGGGCAGCATATAGCCCGCGACCAGTGTCACCGGCGGCATGGCGCGAAAGATCAGCGCAATGATCAGCAGCCAGAACGTATAGCGGAACGAAGAGCGCGACAGGGCATATCCGCCCAATGTGCCAAGAGTCAGCGAGGTGCAGACCACGAAGAAGCACACGATGAAGGTGTTGATGACGGCGCGCCAGAATTCCTCGGTCACCCAGGCCCCTTCATAGCCCGCGCCCGTGAAGGGGCTGCCATGGGTGCGCTCGGTGTTGAATCCGGTCAGTGCGTTGGTCCAGTCGGCGATCGAGAAGAAATCAAGCTCGACCTTGAACGATCCCCACAGCGTCCACAGGAACGGGAATGCCGCGAGGATCAGCCAGAAGACGATAAATCCGTTGGTGGCGATGCGCAGCGGCAGGGGTGCGCGGAGTGCTTTCGAAGCCATTACATTTTCCCCTTGAAGTCGCGCCAGGTGCGCACCAGCACGGGCGAGAGCAGGATCGCCACCCCTATGATGGTCATGACCGATGTGGCCGCAGCCGAAGAGAGCTGCCTCGTTTCGCCGCCAAGGTCATTGAGGATGAACCAGCTTAGCGACTGTGCATGTGCGGCGGCGTTGAACCCGATGATCGGCTCCAGCACCCTAAAATTGTCCATCAGCTGGATCAGCGCTACGAAAGTCACCAGCGGCATCAGATGCGGCACCACGATGTAGCGGACCTGCTGCCAGCGGCTGGCCCCGTCGATCTGCGCCGCTTCGATTTGGTCCTCGGGCATGGTTTGCAGCCCGGCATAGAAGACGACGAAGGCAAACGGCGCGGAATGCCAGACGCCATAGACGATCAGGGCAATCCACATCATCGGGGTCGAGGCCTTGACCGACAGATCGGGGTCATTCACCAGCCAGCTGATTAAATTGCCCAACACGCCCCGGTTGTCGATCATCCAGAACATGATCAGAGATCCGACAAGCGGCGTCACGATCATCGGCAGGAGCGAGAAGAAGATGACAACGCCTTTTAGCTTTTGCGTCAGGGTGTTGACCGCCAGCGCGATCATCAGCCCAAGGATGATCAAAAGCGGCGTGACGGTGAATGTATAGGTCAGGGTAAAGCCCATGGCGCGGTAGAAGGGCAGATCGCCCAACTCGCTGAAAAAGGCACCGAAGCTGTCACTGCTGCGCCAGGCTTCGGCCACCTCGGCAGTGGCCAGATGCCCGCGGTTTAGGTAGATATCCAGCCCCACGAACCGGCCCAGTGGGCGTTCCTCGCGCAATTCGCGCGTGGCAGCCTGATCGATCGTGGTTTCCTCGACACAACTGAAAGGTGTGCAGGTTTCCACGGTAACGAGAACCGGCTCCAGCGGGGCGAAGACCGACTGCATCACCACCGACACGATGGGGGCGGCGATGAACAGCAGCATCGCAAGGCCCGTCGGCAGAAAGAACCAGAAGAAGGTGCGATGTTTCATGGCGCTCGGCTACTCGGTCTGAGAAAGGCAGGGCGGAGGAGGATCTCCGCCCCGCGAGGGAGGACGGATTACTGGCGGTAACCCTGTTCCTGGGCCGCCGCGATATAGGCGGCTTCCACATCGGCCAGCGCCTGTTCAGCGCTTTCATTGCCTTGCATGAAGTCCGACAGTTCGGCGCCAAGCGCCGTGTGCATCAGACCCATATAGGGCAGCATCGGATAGGGAACGGTGCCCATTTCGGCAGCGGCGAAGACGCCCACGGCGGCCTCGGTCGGCTCATATCCGGGGATCAGCCACACGGCCTGCGTGCGCACCTCTTCATCTTCCATCAGCGCCGGGCGGATGCCGTTCATCATCGCGACAAAGGTGGCCTCGGCCTCTTCGTCCGAAATGTTGCGGGCCACGGTCCAGCCGTCCCACCACAGGGTGGAGGCCGGAATATCGCCGCCACCAACGGTCATCGGGCCGGCAATGGCAAAGCCATCCACCACCTCTTGCGGCACGCCATCGGCGGTGACCAGCGTCGCGGCGCGGCTGCCCCACATGTTCATCAGCGCAACGTTACCGGCGCGGAATTCCGCGTTGGTGGCGTTGGAATCGTGGGTCAGGAAGTCGGGGTTCATGTATTCCGACAGGGCCAGCATCATGTTCAGCGCCTGAACGCCGGCTTCCGAGTTCACGTTCGGCGCGGCGCTTCCGGGCTCAAAGTGCTGCCCGCCAAAGCCCAGGAACATGTTGTTAAACTCCTGCGCCAGGTTCCAGCCAGCGGCATAGGCACCGCCCACGGGATATTCCATGATGCCCGCAGCACGGATCGCCTCGGCAGCGGCCAGCATTTCCTCATATGTGGTCGGCGGCTCCAGCCCGACCTGTTCCAGCACATCGGCGCGATAGACCAGATGCTGTGCGTTCGCCATGAAGGCCACGGCCATGACCTCGCCGCCGATGGTGATCAGCTGGTTGCGGTTCAGGCCCTCGCCATTCGCTTCGACCAGATCACCAAGCGGGCGGATCACGTCGGCATTCATCAGCGCCACGATGGAGGAGTTCGCAATAATGGCCGAGGTGTATTCGGCGGGGTTGCCCTGCATACCCGGCACGTTGATTTCCTGATGGTCAGCGGTCAGGTTGGTCGACACTTCTGCGCCGGTGCATTCCTGAGCGCCTGCGCCGACGGTCTGAATGGCGGGAAATTCATTGCCGACGATAGAGACACGGGCACCGATTGTGCAGCCGTGGCCTTCCGCCAGGACGGCGGTAGAGGCAAGCAGGGTTACAGCCCCTGCGGTCGTGAGTGTTCTGAGAAACATGGAGATCCTCCCGTTGGTGTTGTCTGGATGCATCTTGCAAGCCTGCACCCCTGTTGGCCCGGCACCCTGTCGTGCCGGAATTGGAATGGGGGTTAACCCCCGATACGTGCCCCTGTTTTCGCGTCGAACAGGTGGCAATGCTCTGCCGGGATGCTGATCGAAACCGGATCTCCGATTTCGGCCCGAAAGGATTTGTCGGCCTTGGCGCTGACAAGCGCGCCGCCAATGCGCAGCGATACCATCGTGGCCTCGCCCAACAGCTCGAGCGTGTAGATCGGGCCGGAGATTTGGCCGCCCTCGGCCACAACGGTTGCATCCTCGGCACGAAAGCCAAGTGTCACGGCACCGTCGGGCACATCCAGCCCGTCGACCCGGGTGTTGGGGGCCGTGAAGCTGCCGGATGCGGCGGTGCCGTCCACCAGGTTCATCGCCGGATTGCCGATGAAACTGGCGACGAAGGTATTGGCTGGGCGGTCATAGATCTCGGTCGGAGACCCAACCTGCTGCACCACGCCGTGGTTCATCACCACCACGCGATCGGCCAGCGTCATCGCCTCGATCTGATCATGGGTCACGTAGACCGTGGTCACGTTCAACTCGTGGCTGAGGTTCTTGATCTGCGCCCGTGTAGATACCCGTAACTTGGCGTCCAGATTGGACAGCGGTTCATCCATCAGGAAAACCTTGGGCTTGCGCACAATCGCGCGGGCCAAAGCCACGCGCTGGCGCTGACCGCCCGAAAGGGCCGCGGGTTTGCGGTGCAGGAATTCGGTCAATTCTACCATTTCCGCCGCTCGCATGACCCGTTCTTCATGGGTCGCCGGGTCGATCTTGCGGACCTTCAGGGGGAAGCGGATGTTTTCGTAGACATTCATGTTGGGGTAGAGCCCGTAGCTCTGGAACACCATGGCGATATCGCGGTCCTTGGGTTCCAGATCGTTGACCACCCGGTCGCCGATCACGATCTCGCCCTCGGACGGGTCCTCAAGCCCTGCGATCATGCGCATCGTCGTGGTCTTGCCACAGCCAGAGGGACCAAGCAGCACGAGAAACTCCTCATCCGCAATGGTCAGGTCGAACTTGTCGACGCCCACAAAACTGCCCCATCGCTTGGAGATGTTGCGCAATTGGATTTCGGCCATCGGGCCCCCCGCAGGTATTTTGCATACGTTTGCACGAAGGCTAGACAAGGCGAGCGCAACTTGGCAAGGATTTTTTGCAAACGTATGCAGTTTTTCTCTGGCCATGCCATCGAGACTGCCCCAGACTGATTGCAAGTGCTTGAATTAAAGGTGGAGACCATGGTGGACTTCCAACCCGAAAAAGACCTCGTTCGCAGCTACTACGCGGCCCTGGATACTGCGACGGCGAGCGAATCGTCGGATGTCATGGCGCGGTTCTGCGCCCCCGATTTGATCTGGCGTGGGATGCATCCGTTCGACACACTGTCCGGGCCAGAGGCGGTGGCGGACCGGTTCTGGAGCCCGCTAAAGAGCGCACTCGCCCGGATGCAGCGGCGCATGGATGTGTTCATGGCAGGGCGCAATTCCCTAAGAGAAGACGCTGCGGTCTGGGTCAGTTCCATGGGCCATTTGATGGGGCTCTTTGACGATGCCTGGCTTGGCATTCCGCCAACGCGCAAAATCGCAATGCTGCGCTATGCGGCGTTTCACCGGATCGAGCATGGCAAGATCGTGGAAACCGCCATGTTCTTCGACATTCCTGCGTTGATGATGCAGGCGGGGCTACAGCCCTTCCCTGTTCAAACCGGCGCGCAGCTGGTCCAGCCCGGCCCCCTGCCCCATGATGCTTTGATGTTCGCGCCGCAGCCTCCCGAAGACGGCGCAAAAACGCTGGCCACCATCAACGCGATGATCTCCGATCTCGGGCAATGGCAATCCGGCCTGCCACTGGAGGAGGAACTGGCGCGCACATGGCACGACGATATGATCTGGTGGGGCCCCGCCGGGATCGGGGCGACCTACACGATTGAACGCTATGCCAAACAGCATTCCGGCCCCTTCCGCGCGGGCCTGACCGACCGCAGCGGCACCGGCCATATCTGCCGTTTTGCGGAAGGACACTATGGCGGGTTCTTCGGCTGGCCCAACTTCACCGCGCGGCCCACGGGCGGGTTCATGGGAATGCCCGCGACAGGTCAGCCGGGTGAATTCCGGGTGGTCGATATCTACCGGCGTAAGGGCGACAAGCTGGCCGAGAACTGGGTGTTCATCGACCTGCTGCATTTCTGGAAGACGCAAGGGCTGGATGTGCTGGGGCGGACGGTCGGGATTTGACAATCTTTGCCATCGCGACCATCTTGCTCCACAGGAGGTCCACAGAATGGCAACGATGAATATCTCGCTTCCCGATCAGATGAAGGAATGCGTCGATGCCCAGACTGCCTCGGGCCGCTACGGCAATGCCAGCGACTATGTCCGTGACCTGATCCGCAAAGACCAAGACCGCGCCGCCGCCTTCGCGGCCCTGCAGGCGGAGATCACCAAGGGTGTAGAAAGCGGGATCGCGGAAGAGTGGGATCCGGAAGAGTTTCGCAAGCGGATGCGGGCCAAGTACGGTGGCCTCTGACATCTATCGGATTTCTCGTCAGGCCGACGCCGATCTAGATGAAATCTGGCGCTACTCGGCAGACACATGGTCACCCGCGCAAGCAGAACGGCACTATGATCAACTGCTAGAGAGCTTCGACCGGCTAGCCGCCTTTCCCCTAATGGGGCGGCTGCACGCTCTGGCAACACCACCGGTTCGGATCCATCCAATGCGACAGCATCTTGTGATCTATACGGAAGATGCGGAAGGTATCACCAATCTTCGTATTCTCGGCTCGGCGCAGGATTGGAGCGTCATTCTCTCGGCGTTGGAATGACGATCAAACCTCCTCCACCATCAGCACCCCATCAAGGCTTTTCAACGCGCCTTTGATCTGCGGGTTCACGGGGAAATCTTCGCCCAATAGCACGTCTACTTCTCCGGGCAGCTCCGGGCTTAGCAGACACAGGCTGACGGGCCCCCGGCCCTTCAGCTTCGCCTCTCCCTTTGCGCGCTCCAACAGGCCCGCCACGGCGGGGATGGCCACGTCTTCCTCGATGAAAATCCGCAAACCCGATCCGCCCGCATCAGCCACCACACCATCCACGGGCTGCACGGTGCGGGCCAGCAGTTTCAGCTGTTCCCCCTCATAAGTCGCATCCGCCGTGATCACCACGTTGGAGCCGCTGTCCAGAAACTCACGGCTTGCCTCCAGCACCTCGGAGAACATGGTGACTTCGTAAAGCCCCGTCGGGTCCGACAGCTGCACAAAGGCAAAGCGGTTGCCGCGCTGGCTTTTGCGTTCCTGCCGGGAGGACACGGACCCCGCCATCTTCGCCACAAAGGCCCCGCCCTGAACCTTCTGCTCCACCTCTTCCAGCGTCATGCATTTCTTGCGTTTCAGCGCCGGCATATAGTCGTCCAGCGGATGACCGGACAGGTAGAACCCGATGGCCTTATGCTCCTCCGCCAGCCGCTCATTTGGCAGCCAGTCGGCGGGGTTGGGCAGGCGCGGTTCGGGCAGGTCATCACCCGCCTCACCAAAGAGCGATACCTGGTTGGAACTGCGCTGTTCGTGGATGGCGGCGGAGTAACCCACCAGCGCATCCAGACTTTCAAAGACCCGGCGGCGGTTGCGGTCAAGTTCGTCAAATGCCCCTGCACGCGCCAGCATTTCCAACGGACGCTTGCCGACGCGTTTCAGATCCACCCGGCGGGCGAAGTCGAAGAGCGTCGCAAAGGGCTGCCCTGAACGACCTTCTTCGATCAGCCGCATCGCCTCGACGCCGACATTCTTGAGGCCACCGAGCGCATAGACCACCCTGCCTTTATCAACGGTAAAGGTCGCGGCAGACCGGTTCACGCAAGGCGGAATGGTCTCCAGTCCCAGCCGGTCCACCTCCTGCTTGTAGACATTCAGCTTGTCGGTCAGGTGGATATCGCAGTTCATGACGGCGGCCATGAATTCCACTGTGTGGTTCGCCTTCAGCCACGCCGTCTGGTAGCTAACCACCGCATAGGCCGCCGCGTGAGATTTGTTGAAGCCGTAATTCGCGAACTTCTCCAGAAGGTCGAAGACCTCGGACGCCTTCTTTTTGTCGACGCCGTTTTCCATCGCCCCTTTTTCGAATTTGGGGCGTTCCTTGGCCATCTCCTCGGCAATCTTCTTGCCCATGGCGCGGCGCAAGAGGTCGGCACCGCCGAGGCTGTAGCCCGCCATGACCTGCGCGATCTGCATCACCTGTTCCTGGTAGACGATGATGCCTTGGGTTTCCTCAAGGATATGGTCGATCAGCGGATGGACGGATTCGCGTTCCTTCAGCCCGTTCTTGACCTCACAATAGGTCGGGATGTTTTCCATCGGACCAGGACGGTAAAGCGCCACAAGCGCCACGATATCCTCGATGCAGGTAGGTTTCATGCGCCGAAGTGCATCCATCATGCCCGAGCTTTCCACCTGGAACACCGCGACAGTCTTGGCACTGGCGTAGAGCTGATAGGTCGCCTCGTCATCCAGCGGAATGGCGTTGATCTGGTTTTCTGCCCCGGCGGGCGGGTCGTAAAGCTGTGTGCCGTCCGGCCCGATATGCAGGTCACGCCCCTGCCCGTGGATCAGGTCGATAGCGTTCTGCACGACGGTCAGGGTCTTCAGACCCAGAAAGTCGAATTTCACCAGCCCGGCTGGCTCCACCCATTTCATGTTGAATTGGGTTGCGGGCATGTCGGATCGCGGATCCTGGTAGAGTGGCACCAGCTCATCCAGCGGCCTGTCCCCGATCACGACGCCCGCCGCGTGGGTCGATGCGTTGCGCAAAAGCCCCTCGACCTGCTGACCGTAATCCAGCAGCCGCTTCACGACCTCCTCTTCCCGCGCGGCGTCGCGCAGGCGGGGTTCATCGGCCAGTGCTTTTTCGATCGAGACGGGCTTCACGCCCTCGACCGGGATCATCTTGGACAGCCGATCCACCTGCATGAATGGCATTTGCAGCACCCGACCAACATCGCGCACGGCGGCCTTGGACAGCAGCGCGCCGAAGGTGATGATCTGCCCCACCTTGTCGCGCCCGTATTTCTCCTGCACGTAACGGATCACCTCTTCGCGGCGGTCCATGCAGAAGTCGATATCGAAGTCGGGCATGGAAACCCGCTCGGGGTTCAGGAAGCGTTCGAAGAGCAGCGAATAGCGCAACGGATCAAGGTCGGTGATGGTCAGCGCATAGGCCACCAGAGACCCGGCGCCGGACCCCCGCCCCGGACCCACAGGAATGCTGTGTTCCTTGGCCCAGTGGATGAAGTCGGCCACGATCAGGAAGTAGCCCGGAAAGCCCATGCCTTCGATGATATCCAGCTCGAAATCGAGCCGCTTCTGGTATTCCTCCGGGCTGACCGCATGGGGGATCACGGCCAGACGCGCCTGGAGACCTTCATTGGCCTGACGGCGCAGCTCGCTCACCTCGTCATCGGCGAACTTGGGCAGGATCGGCGGGTGCGTCCGCGCGCGGAAGGCGCAGCGCTTGGCGATCTCGATGGTGTTTTCCAACGCCTCGGGAAGGTCAGCGAACAGTGTCGCCATTTCCTCGGGCGTCTTGAAATAGTGCTGCGGGGTCAGGCGGCGGCGCGGTTCCTGCTGATCGACATAGGCCCCTTCCGCGATACAGATCAGCGCGTCATGCGCCTCGTACATGCTGGATTTGGGGAAATAGACATCGTTGGTGGCAACCAGCGGCAGGTCCATCGCATAGGCCATTTCCACATGGCCCTGTTCTGACAGGCGCTCCGCCTCGGGCAAGCCGCCTTCGCCGGGGTGGCGCTGCAGCTCAACATAAAGCCGGTCGCCATAGATGCCCTTCATCCGCGCCATCAGCGCCTCGGCCTTGGGCCGCTGGCCGTTGCGCAGGAAGCGCCCGATTGGGCCATCGGGGCCACCAGTCAGGCAGATCAGGCCATCGGAGTGGGCGGCAAGCTCCTCCAACGTCACGTGGGGCAAGCTGCCATCGCCACGCAGGTAGAGACAGGAGTTGAGCTTCATAAGATGCTCATAGCCCGTCCGGTTCTGGGCCAGCAGCACCACGGGCGCAGATGGGCGCGGTTTCTCACCCGGCTGCGGCGGGTCGTAATCAAGGCTGAGCTGACAACCGATAATTGGTTGCACCCCGGCGCCCGCCGCCAGCTCCGAAAATTGCAGGGCCGAGAACATGTTGTTGGTCTCGGTCACTGCAACGGCGGGCATCCCGGCGCCTGCGCACATACCGGCCAGCTTCTTAACCGGAACGGCCCCTTCCAGTAGGGAATATTCGGTGTGAAGGCGGAGATGAATGAATCGGGGGGCGCTGCTCATGGTAGGACTGTATCGTGCCAATCTTGCGGAGGGAATTGAGCTTGGCTTCCTAGATGCAGATTTCCGTCAGCCATCAATCGTCCGGTTTTTTGGGGTCATTCTAGGAACAGATACCGATTTGCCCCCACAAGGTTTCCAGCCTGGAAACATTAACATCTTCAAACTTGCCTTGGCGCAACCAGGGTGCTCTGCTGCTTGGAATGATGACCCGTGGCTCTGAACATCCGGTGGAAGTTCACGCATTCGCCTCTGCCGCTTTGGAGAGCGTGCAAGGGCCTTCTGCCCCTGTGCCGGACGTTCCCGGCCCAGACAGCTTACGTCGGCGCGTCCTGCATCTAGCCGCCGGACTTTTCCCGCGACTGACCGCACGGCTGCTTGCCCGCCGTTTCCTGAGCTCCACCTCCTTCGTGGACCGCGCGAAAATTGCCGCCTCGCCAGATATCACTTTGGTCGAACTTGGCACCGGAGGGGCAGTGCTGCGCCACGCAGCTCCAGACCCGACGCGGCCGTATGCACGGGTTCTGCTCGCCCATGGACATGACGGTCATCCAAGGCAATTCGCGCGCATCCTGAAGGCGCTGCGAGTTCGCAATGCAGCGGTCGATGTCCTGGTGTTGCCCGGTCATCTGGATCAGCAGCCGGAAATCTGTGGAGTTGACCGTATCGTCGGCGCCATCGGCGCCGCTTTGGATCTGTTTGGCCCTTATGATTCTGTGGCCACCCACTGCGTCAGCGGCAACGGGTTGCTACACTGTCTCGATGAGGGGCGCGACGTGGGCAGCGTGGCATTGATTTCCGCCTCGCTCGACCTGCCGCACCTGGTCCGCACAAGCGGGGTTCAATATGGGCTGAAGGGAAAGACGCTGGACCATTTCATCGCGTCGGTCGGCTCGCTTGGCGCACCGTATCCGCTGAATACGCCGTGGCACCACATTGCGACCAGACGCGGTGAACCGCTGATGGTGATCCACGCTAAGGCAGATTGGGCCGCACCGGTTGAGAATGCCGAAGAGCTTGGCAAGCTCTGGCCGAACGCGGATATCCGTATCTTCGACCGGGGCGATCACAACACGATTCTCTCCGTCAGCCCCGCCGTCACGGCAGTTGCAGAGTTCCTCTCAATGATTCCGCTGTGACCTTCCTGTTGTCAAAGCGTTCAATTTTCACCCACATCCCGTGAATAGAACGCATTATTGTGCATTTCTTGAAAGTCCTTTCGCCCGCATCAGTGCCGCATCGCTTGCCACAGAGAGAAAAAGCCGCTTTCCTGAGGACGCAACAGGGAAGGCGCAATGGCTTTACGTCGCATCGGGCCAGCGCAGATGAGGGCAACGTCCCTCCGACCAGACCGCGACAAGAGATTTGAATGACAGACGAGGTTGTTTTCCTCCTCAATGGCGCGCCGGTCCGGGTCTCGGATCAGCCGTCTACCCGGACATTGTTGGATTGGCTGCGCGAGACACAGGGCCTTACCGGAACCAAGGAAGGCTGCAATGAGGGCGATTGTGGTGCCTGCACCGTGGTTGTCACCGACGCGGACGGGTCCAAGGCCGTCAACGGCTGCATCCTGTTTCTGCCGCAGCTGAACGGCAAGGCAGTGCGCACGGTCGAGGGCATTTCCGGCCCCGACGGTCAGATGCACCCGGTTCAGACCGCGATGGTGGAGCATCACGGATCGCAATGCGGGTTCTGCACGCCCGGCATCGTGGCCACTCTGGCAGCGGCCCACACCAATGAAGACACTAAATTCGATGATGTGCTGGCAGGGAACCTCTGCCGCTGCACAGGCTACGCCCCGATCATACGGGCCGCGGAGGCTGCTGCGTCCCAACCGGTGCCGGACTGGATGCAGACCGACCGCGCGGCGGTGGCCTCTCTCGAAGCCGCCCCGCTTACCTTTGCGCCGTCAAGCAGCGATGAACTGGCCGCATGGTTCGAAGCCAACCCCGATGCCACGCTCATCGCCGGGGCTACGGATGTGGGGCTCTGGTTCACAAAGATGCTGCGTGATCTTGCGCCAGTGGCTTTTCTCGGCGGGTGCGCGGATCTGAAAACCATCTCGGAAGATGCGTCCGGGATGCGTGTGGGCGCGATGGTGTCTCTCACGGATCTTCATGCTGCCATTGCATCTCGCCATCCCTCGTTTGCCGAAATGCTGCGCCGGTTTGCCTCTACGCAAGTCAGGAACGCCGCCACCATCGGCGGCAACATCGCCAATGGGTCGCCCATTGGGGACGCGCCCCCCGCGCTGATCGCGCTTGGAGCGGAGCTTCATCTGCGCAAGGGCGACACCCGCCGCACGATCGCGCTGGAAGAATTCTTCATTGATTACGGCAAGCAGGACCGCGCGCCTGGCGAATTCGTGGAAGGCATCACCATCCCGACCCAGCCCGACCGGCTGCGCTGTTACAAGCTGTCCAAGCGCTTCGATCAGGATATTTCCGCTGTCTGTGGCTGCCTGTCGGTGACTGTGAAAAACGGCACCGTGACCGACGCAAAACTGGCTTATGGCGGCATGGCGGGCATCCCCAAGCGGGCATCGAATGCCGAGGCCGCGCTGGTCGGCCAGCCCTGGACGGAAGACACCGTGCGCGCCGCGATGGCCGCCTACGGGCAGGATTTCACCCCACTGACCGACATGCGCGCCTCTGCCGCCTACCGTCTGGAGACTGCTGCCAACATGCTCCTGCGCTATTTCCACGAGGATCAGGGCACCCTGTCCAATGTGCTGGAGGTGTCGGCATGAGCGTTCACAAATCCCTCCCCCATGACGCGGCACCCCTGCATGTGACCGGTCAGGCCCGCTATGTCGATGACATCCCGGTCCCGGCCAACTGCCTGCATCTGGCTTTCGGCATGTCCGAGATTGCCCATGGCCGGATCATCTCGATGAATCTCGACGCCGTGCGCGCCGCGCCCGGTGTGGTGATGGTACTGGCCGGTGAGGATTTCGACGAGATCCCCGATTGCTCGCCCTCGGCCCACGACGAACCGCTGCTGTCGGACGGCTCTATCCACTACCTCGGCCAACCTCTCTTCCTCGTGGCCGCGACCAGCCACCTTGCAGCCCGCAAGGCCGCGCGTCTGGCGCAGGTCGTGTACGAGGAACTGGAGCCCATCCTGACCATCGAGCAGGCGCTTGCAGCGAATGCCCGGTTCGAGGACGGCCCCCGCATCTACGAAAAGGGCGATATCGACGCGGCCCTGGCCCGCGCCACGCATATCATCGAAGGCCGGCTGGAAATGGGCGGGCAGGAGCATTTCTACCTCGAAGGTCAGGCCGCGCTTGTCATGCCGCAGGAAGGCGGCGACATGGTGGTGCATTGCTCCACCCAGCATCCAAGCGAAATCCAACACAAGGTCGCCCACGCACTCCACCGCCCGATGAACGCGGTGCGGGTCGAGGTGCGGCGCATGGGTGGTGGCTTCGGCGGCAAGGAAAGCCAGGGCAACCATCTGGCCATTGCCTGCGCCATGGTCGCGGATCGCACGGGGCGCCCCGTGAAAATGCGCTATGACCGCGACGATGACATGATGATCACCGGCAAGCGGCACGACTTCCGTATCGACTACCGTGCAGGCGTTGACGCCCATGGCAAGCTGACCGGGGTCGATTTCGTGCAGATGACCCGCTGCGGATGGGCGATGGACCTGTCCCTGCCCGTGGCAGACCGCGCCATGCTTCACGCGGACAATGCCTATCACCTGCCCGCCGCGCGCATCACCTCGCACCGGTTGCGCACCAACACCCAAAGCGCCACCGCCTATCGCGGCTTTGGCGGACCGCAGGGGGTTCTGGGGATCGAGCGGGTGATGGACCATATCGCCCACACGCTTGGCCTCGACCCGCTGGAGGTGCGCAAGGCCAACTACTACGCCGAGATGGGCGGCAAACCGGGTGCAATTCCGGAAGCCGATGTCGAGGCCAAAGGTGCGGGCACTGCCCACAAGATCAGCTCCGGCACCGGCGGCGCAAAACGCTTCGGCGGCGCGCATTCGCCCGAACCGATGGAAGCCGGTCAGCAGACCACGCCCTATCACATGCCGGTGACGGATTTCATCCTGAACGGGCTGACCGCGAAACTGGCGAAGAGCTGCGACTACCACGCCCGCCGCGCCTCGATTGCGGATTGGAACGCCAGCCAGCCGGTGTTGAAACGTGGTATCGCCCTGACGCCAGTGAAATTCGGCATTTCCTTCACGTTGACCCATCTCAACCAGGCAGGCGCGCTGGTGCATGTCTACAATGATGGCTCCATCCATCTGAACCACGGCGGCACGGAAATGGGCCAGGGCCTATTCCAGAAGGTCGCGCAGGTCGCCGCTGACCGCTTTGGCGTGCCGCTCGACCGGATCAAGATCACCGCGACCGATACCGGCAAGGTGCCCAACACGTCGGCCACTGCGGCCTCGTCGGGCTCTGACCTCAACGGTATGGCGGTGAAAGCCGCCTGCGACACGATCCGCGACCGGATGGCGGACTTCTTCGCTGAGCAGTACCAGACCAAGCCTGCACAGGTCCGGTTCGCCGATGGCATGGTCCATGTAGGCAACGAGGCAATCCCTTTCGACGAGGCCGCGAACCGCGCCTATGTCGGTCGGGTCAGCCTGTCGGCCACGGGCTTCTACAAAACGCCAGAGGTCGCATGGGACCGCATCGCCGGGCGCGGACGGCCGTTCTTCTACTTTGCGCAAGGGGCGGCCTGTTCCGAGGTCGTCATCGACACGCTTACTGGCGAAAACCGTATCCTGCGCACCGATATCCTGCATGACGCGGGCAGCAGCCTGAACCCGGTCCTCGATATCGGTCAGGTGGAAGGGGCTTTCGTGCAGGGCGCGGGGTGGCTGACCACAGAAGAACTGGTCTGGGACGGAAAGGGACGGCTGCGCACCCATGCGCCCTCGACCTACAAGATCCCAGCCTGTTCCGACCGTCCCCGCGTCTTCAACGTCGCGCTTTGGGATGCACCCAATCCCGAGGAGACGATCTATCGCTCCAAGGCTGTGGGGGAACCGCCCTTCATGCACGGGATCAGCGTCTGGTCCGCCTTGGCCGAGGCCGTGGCCGCCTGCGGCCCGAACTATGCCGACCTGCAGGCCCCCGCGACCGCCGAAGAGGTGCTTTCCGCCGTGAAGAGGGCAAGGGGATGAGCCTTGATCTGAACGCCCTTCGCGCCGCCGTCGCTGCGCATGGCCGCGTTGCGCGGATCGTGATTGCAGCCTGTGCCGGTTCGGTGCCGCGCGAAACCGGTACAGCCATGCTGGTCTGGGCCGATGGCCAGTCCGGCACCATCGGTGGTGGTGCGCTGGAGTATCAGGCGGTTGAGCGGGCGCGTCAGGCGCTGACCGGCTCGGATCGCTTCGACAAGGTGCCGCTTGGCCCCGGACTGGGCCAATGCTGTGGCGGGGCGGTTCAATTGCTGACCGAGGTTTGGGACGAGGCGCGCCTTGCAGGCGTAACTGGCGCTGTCCATGCGCGCGCCCTGCCCGGCTCCACCCACGCAATGCCGCTAAAGCTGACGGGCCATCTGCGCGCCGCACGGGCAGGTCATCGCCCGATTGAGGCACAGCTTGTTCAGGATTGGTTTGTGGAGCCGATCCGGGCCGCAACCATTCCGCTCTGGATCTGGGGGGCGGGCCATGTGGGGCGGGCGATTGTCGCCACGCTGTCCCCTCTGCCTGACTTCGCCATCACATGGATCGACAGCGCAGCGGATCGCTTCCCCGAAGACATCCCGCAAGGCGTCACCGCCCTGCCAGCGCCTGACATGCCGGCAGCCATTCGGCTGGCCCCCGTGGACGCACATCACCTGATCCTCACCTATAGCCACGAGATCGACCTGGCGCTTTGTCATGGTGCACTGGCCCACGGTTTCCGCTTCTGCGGCCTTATCGGATCAGCCACCAAATGGACCCGGTTTCGCAAGCGTTTGCAGCAGCTTGGCCACCAGGACGCCCGAATTTCACGCATCACCTGCCCGATCGGCAACCCGGAGCTCGGCAAACACCCGCAGGCCATTGCCGTGGGGGTCGCCGCCAGCCTAATCAGGAACGCCACCCGCGCCGACCTGCATCAAGATACAGACCGCAATCTGCGGCTCCACTCGGGAGGGGAGTGACATGACACATTCAGGAACAGGACCGGAGGGCGTCACATGACCGACCAACCGCTGCTATCCATCAGCAACATTACCAAGGCCTATCCGGGTGTCGTCGCAAATAGCGACGTGTCCTTCCAGATCATGCCGGGCGAGGTTCACGCCCTGCTTGGCGAAAACGGCGCCGGGAAATCGACGCTCGTGAAAATGATCTACGGTCTGGTGCGGCCCGATAGCGGCTCGATGACCTTCCGGGGCGCAGCCTATGCACCGCCAGAGCCGCGTGTGGCGCGGTCCACCGGTGTGGCCATGGTGTTCCAGCACTTCTCGCTCTTCGAAGCGCTCAATGTGGCTGAAAACATCGCGCTCGGCATGGAAAACCCGCCGCCGCAGCGCGATCTGGCCAAGCGGATTCGTGATGTGAGCGAGGCTTATGGCCTGCCGCTTGATCCTGATCGTCTGGTCGGTGATCTTTCCGCGGGCGAACGCCAGCGGGTCGAGATCATCCGTTGCCTTCTGCAAGATCCCAAGCTTCTGATCATGGACGAACCCACCAGCGTTCTGACCCCGCAGGAAGTGGAAATCCTGTTCCACACCCTGCGCAAGCTGGCCGCCGAGGGCACCTCGATCCTCTATATCAGCCACAAGCTGGAAGAAATCCGGGCGCTGTGTGACGAAGCAACGATCCTGCGGCTAGGCAAGGTCGTGGGCACCTGCACGCCGCGCGACACGTCGGCGGCGGAAATGGCGGAACTGATGGTCGGCAAATCGCTGGCCACCCCGGCCCGCGACAATGCCGATCTGGGCGATGTCATCCTGAAGGTCTCTGGCCTGTCGGTCGAACCCTCGAATCCCTTCGGCACAACGCTGCGCAATATCGGGATCGAGCTGCGCGCGGGTGAGGTTCTGGGCATTGGCGGCGTTGCCGGAAACGGCCAGGACGAGTTGCTGGCCGCGCTTTCCGGTGAAGTCACCACCGCGCCGGGGACTGTCTATCTCAACATGCAGCCGATCGGCGACAAGGGCCCCAATGAACGGCGCGAAATGGGCATTCTCTGCGGGCCGGAAGAACGGCTTGGCCATGCCGCTGCGCCGGATATGAGCCTTGTGGAAAATGCCCTGCTAACCGCACGCCAGCGCAAAAACCTTGCAAGTAGCGGCTTCATCAACTGGGGGGCAACGCGCGCCTATGCCGAGAAGGTCATTGCCGATTTCGACGTGCGCACGCCCGGCCCGGACAATTTGGCCCGGTCTCTGTCCGGCGGGAATCTGCAGAAATTCGTAATTGGTCGGGAAATCCTGCAAGACCCAACGGTTCTGGTGGTCAACCAGCCGACCTGGGGTGTCGATGCCTCGGCTGCCGCCGATATCCGGCAAGCGATCCTTGATCTGGCCCAGAAGGGCGCAGGCGTGATCGTCATCAGCCAGGATCTCGACGAACTGCTGGAGGTGTCCGACAATTTCGCCGCCCTGAACGAGGGCCGCCTGTCGAACGTGCGCTCCACGCGCGACCTGACCATGGAAACCATCGGGCTGATGCTGGGTGGGGCGCATGACATGCATGATCTGGACGAGGAGGCAATCCATGCTGAGGCTTGAGAAACGACCGTCCCCGTCAAAGGCGTGGACCATGGCGACACCGCTGCTGGCCGTGGTGCTGACCATGATCGCGGGCGGGTTGATGTTTGCCGCACTGGGCAAGAACCCGTTCGAGGCGATCCGCATCATCTTCTGGGATCCGCTCTTTCACGAAAGCTTTGCCGCGTATTCGCGGCCCCAGCTTCTGGTCAAGGCTGGCCCACTGATCCTGATTGCCATCGGCCTGTCCCTCGGCTTCCGGGCCGGGATCTGGAACATCGGGGCCGAGGGTCAGTATATCATGGGCGCCATCGCTGGTGCGTCTTTCGGGCTCGCCTTCTACCCGTCCGAAAGCCCGCTGATCTTCCCCGGAATGATCATTGCCGGTGCGCTTGGCGGTTGGGCCTGGTCGATGATCCCCGCGATCCTCAAGACCCGGTTCCGCACGAACGAGATCCTTGTGTCACTGCTATTGGTCTATGTGGCCGAGAAATTCCTGGCCTCTGCTGCCGTGGGCTTCCTGCGCAACCCCGAAGGGTCCGGCTTCCCCGGCTCGCGCAACCTCAGCCGCATCGAGTCGATGAACAACCCGGAACTGATCACGGGCACCGGGATGCATTGGGGTGTGCTATTGGCCTTCATCGCGGTCATTGCCGCCTATGTGCTGCTGAACAAGCACCTACTGGGCTATCAAATCAAGCTGGCCGGACAGGCACCGCGCGCAGCCCGCTTTGCCGGGGTGAACCCCAACAGGCTGATCGTGCTGTGCATGGGTGTGTCAGGTGCGCTTGCGGGGCTTGCGGGGCTGTTCGAGGTGTCCGGCCCTGCCGGTCAGATCAGCATCGACTTCAACGTGGGCTATGGCTTTACCGCGATCATCGTGGCCTTTCTGGGCCGCCTGCATCCCATCGGCATCCTGCTTGCGGGCCTGCTGATGGCGCTGACCTATATCGGCGGTGAACTGGCGCAGCTGATGCTGGGCATCCCCGCACCGGCAATTCAGGCGTTCCAGGGCATGTTGCTGTTCTTCCTGCTGGCCGTCGATGTGTTGTCGAGCTTCCGTATCCGCTTCAAGAAAGAGGGGGTCGCATAATGGGTATCGATCCAGTCACCCTGATCGTTGCACTGATCACCGTTTCCACCCCCGTGCTGCTGGCCGCGATCGGAGAGCTCGTCGTCGAAAAGACCGGCGTTCTGAACCTAGGGGTCGAGGGCATGATGGTGACTGGCGCCGTCATGGGCTTTGTGGTTGCCGTCAATACCGGCTCACCAACGCTTGGCTTTCTTGCCGGGATGGCCAGCGGCGTTGCGCTATCCCTGATTTTCGGGGTCCTGACCCAATTGCTGCTGTCCAACCAGGTTGCGACGGGGCTTGCTCTAACCTTGTTCGGGCTTGGCCTGTCTGCCCTTCTGGGTGTTGGCTATCCTGGATCGACGCCGCCGGTCGTGACCGACCCGTTCCCGGCCGCGATGGCCGAGATCCCGGTAATCGGTCCGATCCTATTCGGCCATTCGATGATCACCTATCTTTCCGTCCTGCTGGTTGCAGCGGTTTGGTATGTGCTTGGCTACACCAAGATGGGCCTGATCATCCGTGCCGTGGGCGAAAACCATGACGCCGCCCATGCGCTTGGCTACAAGGTGATCCGCATCCGCCTTATGGCAATCATGTTTGGCGGGGCCTGCGCAGGCCTTGGCGGCGCGTTCCTGTCGGTGGTGCGGGTTCAGAACTGGGTCGACGGGATGACCGCTGGCGCAGGTTGGATCGCGCTGGCACTGGTTGTTTTCGCCAGCTGGAAACCCTGGCGCGCGCTGCTTGGTGCCTACCTCTTCGGTGGCGTAACAGCGCTGCAACTGCGCCTGCAGGCAGCTGGCATCGACATCCCGGTCGAGATCCTTGCGATGTCGCCCTATGTCATCACCATCGTAGTTCTTGTAATCATGTCCTCGGATAAAAGCCGTGCTGCATTGAATGCGCCCGCCGCTCTTGGCAAGGTGTTCCATGCAACCGGCTAGGAGGGCACATGACTCGCAGCGAGATCCTGCAGGCAATGGATGGAACGCACCCGAAGATTGGTCGGGGCATTGCGTTCACCCTGCAGCTTCTGATCATCGTATCGGCCTTCGCCATCGCGCTCGAAACGTTGCAAGATCTGCCGCCTACAGTGCGGCAGGTGCTTGTGGTGGTGGAATACGGTGTGCTGGCCATCTTCACAGTGGAATATCTTTTACGCTTGGCCTGCTCTCGCAAACCGTGGCACTACGCGGTCAGCTTTTGGGGAATCGTGGATTTTCTGGCGATCGTGCCCGCGATCCTCTTCCTGGTGCCCGACGCCCAGTCCATCCGCTCGCTGCGCCTGCTGCGGCTCATTCGCCTGCTGAAGCTCTTTCATGCCAGCCATGCGCTGGACAGGCTCGCTCGCGCTTTCCAGAAGAACCGGAACGAGCTGTGGATCTTCAGCTTCATCGCTCTCGTCGTGCTCTATCTCTCGGCCGTGGGCATCTATCATTTCGAGCATCAGGCGCAGCCCGATTCCTTCGGCTCGATTCCCGCCTGCCTGTGGTGGTCCCTGGCGACGCTGACAACCGTGGGATATGGCGACGTATATCCCATCACACTGGGGGGACGGGCCTTTACTGGCATGGTGCTTCTGGTCGGGCTTGGGGTGATCGCAGTGCCCGCCGGCCTGATCACCAGTGCCCTGCTGGCGAGCGATATTGAGGATCCGATAACGGACCTCGATCTTGAAACAGACTACAAAACAGACACCAACAAGGAGACGTAAGAATGAAAACACTCACCAAGTTCATGGCCGTCAGCGCACTGGCGCTTGGCCTTGCCGCACCGGCAGCGGCGCAGGACGACCCGACGCAGGTCGGCTTCGTCTATGTCGGCTCCATCGGCGACCTGGGATGGACCTACGAACATGACCGCGCCCGTCTTGCCGTGGAAGAGCATTTCGGCGATGCCGTCGAGACCACCTATGTGGAAAACGTGCCGGAAGGTGCCGATGCGGAACGCGTGCTGACCCAGATGGCGCTGTCAGGTGCAGACCTGATCTTCACCACCTCGTTTGGCTACATGGACCCCACCAACGCAGTGGCAGAGCGCTTCCCGAACGTGCGCTTCGAGCACGCCACCGGCTATCGTCGCGACCATCCGAACGTATCGACCTATTCGGCCCGCTTCTATGAAGGCCGCGCCGTGATGGGCCATATCGCCGGTCACATGACCGAGTCCAACATCGTCGGCTACATCGCCTCCTACCCGATCCCGGAAGTGATCCGCGGCATCAACTCGGCCTTCATTCACGCGCGTGAAGTGAACCCCGATGTCGAGTTCCGCATCGTTTGGGCCTACACTTGGTTCGACCCGGCCGTCGAGGCCGAGGCCGCGCAGGCGCTGATCGACCAGGGCGCCGACGTGATCATGCAGCACACCGACTCCACCGCACCCATGACGGTTCTTGCAGAAGCCGGCGCCATCGGCTTTGGCCAGGCGTCTGACATGTATCAGTTTGCACCCGCTCCGCGCGTCTCGGCCATCATTGATGACTGGGCCCCCTACTACATCGCCCGGACCCAGGCCGTGATTGACGGCACCTGGGAAAGCACCGACACCTGGGACGGCATCGGGCCGGGCATGGTCGGCATCGGTGAGATCACCGACGCTGTTCCGGAAGAGGTCCGCGCCACTGCTCAGGCCATGGTCGAGGCCATCGCCTCTGGCGAGTACCACCCCTTCACCGGCCCGCTGAACCGTCAGGACGGCTCCGCGTGGCTGGCAGAGGGCGAAGTGGCCGATGACGGCACGCTGGCTGGCATGAACTTCTACGTGGAAGGCATCGTTGGCGACGTGCCGAACTGATCGCCGCCACCTGATCACCGAAAGGCCCGCCCCACCCGGCGGGCCTTTTTCCTGGGCTACGGCCGGTGCCGGATAAAGGGCGAATGGCTGGGACTGTCCGGTTTCAATCGCCCGTCAGCGTCAAAATCCGCGTCCGCGTTGAACGCGATCTCGGGCCGCTTTTCCAGCCCGGCAATCAGGTCCGCCTGACCATCCAGAACCGCGCCAAGCCGTGCCCGCAACGCCTGCTCCTCCACACCTTCAAAATAGCCATGCACCCCATGCACGGCTTCGGGCTGAAGAACGGTGAACCCCAGATAGCGCAGCGTCTGCGCCATCGGCCACAGCAACAGGTGGATATCGCCTTCTTTCCCGTCATGGCCGCTTTCCGCAGCACTCGCCCCGGTGGTCACGCAGAACAAGGCCCGCTTGCCCCGGAACATCCCGGTGTCAAAGCGCTGATCGACCGTATGCAATCGCCCGTGCAACAACACCCGGTCGAACCACCCCTTCAACACCGCTGGCGGCGCGAACCACCAGATAGGGAAGTGCAAGATCACCAGATCGGCGCGTGTCAGCTTTCCGATTTCTGCCGCTACATCCGCAGGGATCGTTCCCGCCCCGGCAGCTTCCTCCTGTGCTTTCAGCGGGTCAAACGCGCGGTCCTCCGCATATGTCGGAAAGTGCCGCCGCCCCTCAACCGCATCAAAACCCATGGCACACAGATCGCTGACCAGCACCTCATGGCCCAGTTTCCGGCAGGCCCGCGCGCTGGCCTCGGCCCAGGCCCCGTTGAAAGACCCAGGATCCGGATGCGCCAAAACGATCAAAGTGGTGGTCATGGTCTGCCCCTGGCCCGCGCGGTTTCCCGAGAACTTATCCCGGCACAGACGTTGATGACAGCCCCCCCCACATCTGCCCCTTGCCTGCCCCGCTGGTCCATGCCACCCATTCGCCATGACATATGATTTCCTCATCATCGGCGGCGGCATCGCCGGAACATCAGCGGGCGGGCGCCTGTCGCATCTGGGCAGCACCCTGTTGCTGGAGGCCGAAACCAGCCTCGCCTATCACGCTTCGGGCCGCTCGGCGGCGCTGTTCGAGTCGCAATACGGCCTGCCTGCCACGGTTCAGTTGAATCTTGCCTCGCGCGACTATCATATGACCGCCAATGGCGGCGTGCTCAGCCCACGTGGTCTCATGTTTCTGGCCGGTCCGGGCGAGGTGAACACGCTGGCCCATGATATCGACGATATGGGCCTGCACCCGATCAGCATAGACGAGGCCATGGCGCTTGTTCCCGCGCTCAACCGCGATCATCTGCGTGGCGCGGCCCATCATGACGAGGCCTGGGATCTGGATACCGATCTGCTGATCGGCAATTTCGTCAAGGAAATGCGTGGCAATGGTGGCACGGTGAAGACCGGCCAAAGGGTCGATGCGATATCGCGCGCGCACGGTCTGTGGCAGGTCAGCGCCAGGGGCGAAACATACGAGGCCCGGCAACTGGTGAACGCCGCCGGGGCCTGGGTCGACATCATCGCCAAGATGGCCGGGATCAAGCCGATTGGCATCAGTCCCCTGCGCCGATCCATGGCGCGGATGCCTGCACCCGGCGGCTATGATCCTTCGGGCTGGCCGATGCTGATCGGCGCCGGTGAAACCTGGTACGCCAAGCCCGACGCGGGCAAATGGATCGTGTCGCCCGCCGAACAGGACCCCGTGGATGAACCCCATGATGCCTGGGCCGATGACATGGTGCTGGCCGAGGGCATTGCCCGCTATCAGCCCTTTGTGACCGAGGAAGTGACGCGCGTCGAAACCACCTGGGCGGGGCTGCGCAGCTTCGCCCCTGACCGGACATTGGTTCTGGGCCGCGATATGCGAGAGCCTGATTTCATCTGGTGCGCCGGGCAAGGCGGCTATGGATTTCAGACGGCACCAGCCGCCAGCCAGTTGCTGGCCGATGTGGTGGCGGGTCGCTCACCTGAACTTGATGCCTCCACGGTCGCAGCACTCAGCCCAGCGCGCTTCGGATGACCCGCAGGCTGAACCTGCCCGAAGCCCCCGGGTCGGGTGGCGACCGGCGCATGTTCGCCCCATCTGCCCGGCGCAACATGGCCCCTATACTGGAGGTGCTGCGCGCCCATGCCCCCACCAAGGGCCGCGCGCTGGAAATCGCGGCGGGTACAGGCGAACACGCGGTAGCCTTTTCCCGCGCCTTTCCAGGGCTGGACTGGCAACCCACGGATGTGGACCCGGACCGTCTGGCCTCGATTGAGGCGTGGAGGCGGGCCGAAGGCCCCGACAATATGCGCGCACCAATCGAACTGAACGCGGTCACCCCCAACTGGCACGAAACCCATGGCCCCGCCGACATGATCCTGCTGGTGAACCTGCTGCACCTGATCTCGGAGGCCGAGGCAAGGGCCGTTCTGGCTGGCATCACTCAGGCCCTGGCCCCCGGCGGCAAAGCCTTCCTCTACGGCCCCTTCCTGCGCAATGGCGAAGCGACCAGCGAGGGCGACGCTGCCTTCCATGCCAGCCTGCAAGCACAGGACTCTGCCATCGGCTATAAGGATATCGCCTGGGTGAGCGACCGGCTGGCGCCGATGCAAACCGAAACCACCCCGATGCCCTCCAACAACCTCATGGTAATTGTCAACGCCAATTGATCCCGATCAAGGCGTGGCCCCTGCCGACCTGCTCTGACGGGTCGAACCCAAAGCAGGAGACCCAGATGAGCTGGATGGACAAACGCGATGAGATGCGCGGGCAGTTGCGCAAGCTGAACAAGGCGATACCCGAAGTCACCAAGGCTTTTGCGGGCGTCAGCGCGGCGGTGAAGACCGACGGCGCGCTTGATGTGAAAACCAAGGAACTGATCGCCGTGGCCATTGCCGTCGCCGACAGCTGCGAACCGTGCATGAATTTCCACATCGAGGTGCTGATCCGCGCCGGTGGCAGCCGCGAGGAATTGGCTGAAGCGCTCGGGATGGCTGTGCAAATGGGCGGCGGCCCGGCCCTGATGTACGCGGCCAAGGCGATGGATGCCTATGACGAGCTGCAGGCAGCCCTGTCTCCCACGGCGGCTGAGTAGCCCCGATCCGCCGGTCTTATGCCTGATCCTCGAATCGGCTTTCCCGGCCGGGGCTTCTGTGTTGACCTGTCCCGGTCACGGAATTTGAGAAGGGACATTACAATGTCGATCATGCGATTGCTGCAACAGGCGCAGGGCGGTCAGGGGCTGGGGCAACTGGCCTCTCAGCTTGGACTGGATGATGCGCAGGCCGAAAGTCTGACGTCGCTTCTGGCCCCGGCCATCGGATCGGCCGCGCGCCAGCGGGCGGAAAGCGGCGGGCTTGGCGACGTTCTTGCCCGGTTACGCGGTGAAGATCAGGCAGGGCTCTTCGACGATGCCGAGGCAGCGGCAAGTTCAGACGGTCAGGCGCAAGGGCGCGATTTCCTGTCTGCACTTCTGGGCGGGCAAGAGGCCGCTGACGGTTTGGCAGAAGAAGCCGCTGCGCGCTCTGGCGTGGACCGCGACCTTGTCAGCCAGTTCCTGCCAGCGCTGGCGGCGATGGCCCAGGGTGGACTGCAACGACAGATGCCAGACGACCAGATCGAAGCCGCCGAGCAAGAGGCACAAGGCGGCGGGCTGGCTGGAATGATCGGCGGTTTGCTTGGCGGCGGCGGTCAGCGCGGCGGCGGCGGGCTTGGTATGTTGAACGACCTGCTGGACGCCGATGGCGACGGGTCTGCCATGGACGATGTTCTGGGCCGTTTCCTAAGGCGCTAAGGGGTTTCGCTGCGCACTGCACCTGCGCAGCGACCCACAGGGCCCGTTCCGGGTCATTCAATATCCCATTGCGTCCGCACAGCACCCCAAGCGCAGACCCCGGCCCCTCGTCAGTTCAGAGCGGGTCAAGCCAGCACCAGGGCCAGGCATGACCCTGCGCAAAGCAGCGCCAGCGGCACACCGTGCAACCTTTCCAACCCTTTCGCACCGAATAGATTGGCCAATACGCTAAGCCCGAACAGGGCCACAAGAACCCAAAGGATTGGGCGCAACCAACCGCCGGGCAATAGCGGGGAAATCATCCCCCCAGACTGCGCGACTGTGATCAAGGCAAGCACCGCAACCAAGGCTGAAACAGCACTGGCCACCCGCAATTGCGTTGGCAGCGTTCGATGAACACCTCCCCAGGCCAACCGCCCGAGAGGCGCCCCCGCGGCAAGGACAACCTGAAACAACGTCAGCCAAGCGAAGGCCAAAACCCCGATCATCGCAGCTGTCATTTCCAGTCTTTCCTCCTGTCCCAATGATCAACTGATCCCTCGGCTGACCCTCTCACAATGCGGACATGTCCGCAGCCGGAAAATCCGTTTATGCCTCGATGCTCCGGCATCAGCGCCCAATCCGTGCCCAATCGTGTCGCAAGGTATCAAAAAAAGGCCCGCCAGATCGGCGGACCTTTTCAATTACTGCCCCAGCTCTGGACGGTTAACCATTTGCGCGCCCTTGAGGCCCGATCTGAACGGGGGGCACAGAGGGTGTTCGCCCGGTGTACGGGCGGCACCCCCGGATAACGCGGCTTAGCCGTCCTTGCGGATGGTCTCGTTTTTTGGATCGTAGGGGCTGTCGCAGGTCACGACCGCATCCCACAACTCGTCCAGCATCTTGACCCTCAACTTGGTGCCTTCCACCGCAAGCTCGGGCTTCACATAGCCCATGCCGATGGACTTCTCGAAAGCCACGGAATAGCCGCCCGAGGTCAGGCGACCCACGCGGGTTCCATCCTCTGCATAGAGCGCCTCGCGCCCCCAGGGGTCAGCGTCCGACGGACCGTCGATCAACAGCGTTACGCATTTGGAACGGATGCCTTTGGCCTCCATCTCGGCCTTGCCGTGGAAGTCTTTCGACAGGTCCACAAAGCGCGGCAGGTCGGCTTCCAGCGGGGTCGCGTCGCGGCCCAGTTCGGTGCCGAAGGCGCGGTAGGATTTTTCCTGCCGCAGCCAGTTCTGAGCGCGTGCACCGACAAGCTTCATGCCGTGCTTTGCGCCAGCTTTATCAAGCAGATCAAAGAGATAGTTCTGCATTTCGATCGGGTGATGCAATTCCCAGCCAAGCTCACCCGTGTAGGCCACGCGGATCGCGTTCACCGGGCACATACCCAGTTCGATCTGGCGGGCAGAGAGCCACGGGAAGCGCTTGTTCGAGAGGGCCGTCGCAGGATCAGCGTCCTTGATGACCTCGTTCAGCACATCGCGCGACTTCGGTCCGGCGATCGCAAATACGCCCCACTGGGTGGTCACGTCCTGGATCTCGATATAGCCGAATTCCTCCATCTTGTCCTCGGCCGCCTTGCGCAGGAAGTCGGCATCATACTCCGTCCAGGCCCCGGCAGAGACGAGGTAGTAGTTGTTCTCGCCATTGCGCACGATGGTGTATTCGGTGCGCGTGGTGCCCGCGCTGGTCAGCGCGTAGGTCAGGTTGATCCGGCCCACTTTCGGCAGCTTGTTGCAGGTGAACCAATCCAGGAACGCCGTCGCACCGGGGCCCTTGACCACGTGCTTGGTAAAGGCGGTCGCATCGATCAGACCGACGCCCTCGCGGATCGCCTTTGCCTCTTCCACCGCATATTGCCACCAGCCGCCACGGCGGAAGCTGCGGGCGTCATGGTCGAAGTTCTCGGGTGCGTCGAGCGGCCCGTAATAGTTGGGGCGTTCCCAGCCATTCACAAACCCGAACTGCGCGCCGCGCGCTTTCTGCCGGTCATAGGCGGGCGCAGTGCGCAGCGGGCGGCAGGCTTCACGCTCTTCATCCGGGTGGTGCAGAATGTAGACGTGTTCGTAGCATTCCTCGTTCTTGCGCGCGGCGAACTCGGTGGTCATCCAGTTCTGGCTGTAGCGCTTGGGGTCAAGGCTGGCCATGTCGATCTCGGCTTCGCCATCGACCATCATCTGGGCAAGGTAATAGCCGGTGCCGCCCGCTGCGGTGATCCCGAAGGAAAAGCCCTCGGCAAGCCACATGTTGCGCAGGCCCGGTGCGGGGCCGACCAGCGGGTTGCCATCGGGCGTGTAGCAAATCGGGCCGTTGAAATCGTCTTTCAGGCCGGATTCAGCGCAGGACGGAACCCGTTCCGCCATCGCCATGTACTGATCGGCAATCCGGTCGAGGTCGAGCGGGAAGAGGTCCGCGCGGAAGCTGTCCGGCACGCCATATTCAAAGCGCGCGGGCGCGCCGTGTTCGTAAATGCCCAGGATCCAGCCGCCGCGTTCTTCGCGGGCGTAGGATTCGTTGTCGGCATCGCGCACGACGGGATGTTCCGGATTGCCCGCTTCGCGCCATTTCACAAGCTCGGGGTCCTGGTCCATGACGATGAAGGTATGCTCCACCGGGATCGCTGGCATCTTGATACCCAGCATCTTGGCGGTGCGCTGCGCATGGTTGCCGGATGCGGTCACGACATGTTCGGCGGTGATCACCACCTGTTCATCGGAAGGAATAAGGTTGCCGCCCTTTTCCACCATCTTGGTGCAGGTCACTTCCCAGTGGGTGCCATTCCAATGGAAGGCATCGGCCTGCATCTTGCGCACAATCTCAACCCCGCGCTGGCGGGCACCCTTGGCCATCGCCTGGGTCACATCGGCGGGGTTAATGTAGCCGTCCTCGGTGTGGTAGATCGCGCCCTTCAGATCGGACGTCTCGATCAGCGGCCAGCGTTCCTTGATCTGATCCGGGGTCAGCCATTCGTATTTGACGCCGCAGGTTTCAGCGGTGGACGCGTAGAGCATGTATTCGTCCATACGCTCTTGCGTCTGTGCCATGCGCAGGTTGCCAACCACCGCAAAGCCCGCATTCAGACCGGTTTCTTCTTCCAGCGTCTTGTAGAAATCGACCGAATACTGGTGGATATGGGTGGTTGCGAAGCTCATGTTGAAGAGCGGCAGCAGGCCAGCGGCGTGCCAGGTGGAGCCGGAGGTCAGCTCGTCACGTTCCAGCAGCATCACATCGGACCAGCCTGCTTTGGCAAGATGATAGGCGATCGAGGTGCCAACGGCACCACCGCCGACGACAAGGGCTTTGACTTGGGTTTTCATTGGGCGCGACTCCGGGCCAGATTTTCTGCCGGTAATGTGCCGAATTGCGCGGATCAGTGCGAAGGGCAGCCGACCAGATAACGCGAGAATCCGACACCGGACCGGGTTTTTGACGACATGCCGCGCGGATCAGTCCCCGGCAAGGCCATTTCTGCGGGCCCGGATCACCGCGACGATCATGTAGACCGCCCCCGAAACGAGGCCGATCATGCCTGCCAAATAGCTGGTGTCATGCATCAGCCCGGCCCGCACGAAGCCCTGAACATCCTCCACCGCCGCAGGAATGTGAAAAAGGCGGTACTGCGACGGGTCTGTAGGAACCAGAAGGCTTGCAACGCCAAGCACCAGCGTGATCGTCACAACCACCAGCGCGGCCTTCACGAACGCGCCAAACATCTGCCGCGCTGTTGGCATGGCCAGCGACAGGGCAGCAATGGGAACCCCGATCACCAACCCCATCCACCAGCTCGCCCGCCACCCGACAATGGCCGCCCCGACCCGGTGGGGCAGCGCCTCGGCGATGTTGAACTGGTGGAACTTGAAGGCGTGAAAATAGTCGGGGCCGACCGTATAGCTGATCTGGTTGTGAACCATGCCGTAGGTGCCCGCCAACAGGCACGCAAGGACGAGGAGGAACGGCAGAGCAAAGAGCTTAGCCATGACCATTGCTTGCGCGTGAAAATCCTTCGGGAAGGATTTTCAAGGCAGCCCAAAATTCTTCAGGAAGAATTTTGCGACGGGAAGAAAATTCCGGAATTTTCTTCTGGTTGCACATGGTCACAGCATGCTCGGCACGACCAGATCGGGCGGCCGATGACCGTCATTGAAGGTCTTGATATTGATGATCACCTTCTCGCCCATCTCGACCCGGCCTTCCACGGTGGCCGAGCCCATATGGGGCAACAACACCACATTATCCAACTCGCGCAGGCGCGGGTTAACGTCCTTGCCGTGTTCGAACACATCAAGCCCGGCCCCGGCAATATCGCCAGAACGCAACATGCGGGTCAGGGCGTTTTCGTCGATGACCTCTCCGCGAGATGTATTCACGATCACCGCCGAAGGCTTCATCAGCTTCAGCCGCCGTGCGTTCATCAGGTGGAAGGTCGAGGGCGTGTGCGGGCAGTTGATCGACAAGATATCGACGCGCGCGATCATCTGGTCGAGGCTTTCCCAATAGGTCGCTTCCAGATCCGCCTCGATGTCTTCATGCAGGCGGCGACGGTTGTGGTAATGCACCTGCATCCCAAACACCGCAGCGCGACGGGCAACGGCCTGGCCGATCCGGCCCATACCGAGAATGCCCAATCGTTTGCCGCCGATACGCCCGCCCATGAACGCCGTAGGCGACCAGCCGTCCCATTTCCCGGCCTGCATCACGGCCAGTCCTTCGGGGATACGGCGGGTCACAGCCAGGATCAGGGCCAGCGTCATGTCTGCGGTATCTTCTGTCACAACACCTGGCGTGTTGGATACGAGAATGCCCCGCTGACGGGCAGTGTGCACGTCGATATGGTCAACCCCTGCGCCATAGTTCGCAATGAGCTTCAGTTTCTCACCCGCCTGTCCCAGCAAACCCGCATCAATGTGGTCGGTGACACAGGGCACCAGAATATCGGCACGGTTCATCGCCGCCACCAGGTCCGAGCGGGACATCGGGCGATCATCATCGCGCAATTCCACGTCGAACAGTTCCGACATCCGTGTTTCAACCGCTTCGGGCAACCGTCGCGTTACGACAACACTCAGCTTCTGACCTGGCATCCCGTCATTCCCTTTGTCTGGCGTTTCAGCCCTTGGCGTGACACTCTCTCATCCTAGGCAGGGGTGCAAGACGCAGGCACCCCTACAGCGACAAAAACACCGGAAAGACCGCATCAGAGCGGCACAGGTGCGGGCAGGCAGTGCAAGTGATGAAACGCAAAATATCGGGCGTGTTCCTGGCGGTGATTCTGGGCTTGGCAGCGACGGTCGCCTCTGCGCAAGAGGTCGACCAGCGTGGACCCGTCACGGGCTTTCCCCTGCCCCGCTATGTCTCGATCCAGGCCTCAGAGGCCTATGCCCGTCGCGGCCCGTCGCGCAGCCACAGGATAGACTGGGTATTTCAGCGCCGCAACATGCCGATGCAGGTGGTAGCGGAACATGAACACTGGCGCCGGGTCATCGACCGGGACGGGGCTGGTGGCTGGATGCATTACTCGCTGCTGTCGGGCATTCGCACCGCGATCGTGGAGGTCGACATGCTGGAGCTGCACCAGCGGCCTGATCCGGCCTCCCCCGTCACGGCACAGGCAGAGCTTGGCGTGATTGCCTTTCTCGATGAATGCAACGGCAGTTGGTGCCGCCTGAATGTGGGCGGTCATCGCGGATGGGTGCCGATGGAATCGCTGTGGGGTGTCGACCCCGGTGAGGTGTTCGACTAACCCGCGCGGCGCATCAGGGTCAGAAACCCGGGGATCATCAACAAAAGCAGGGCCACGAAACCGAACGAGACCCTGAGACCAAAGCCCTGTGCGATGAACCCCATGACCGGCGGCCCGATAAAGAAGCCGAAATAGCCGATGGTTGTAACCCGGCTGATGACATAGGCCCGCGCGTCATCACTGGCCAATCGGCCTGCCAGCGCCAGGAGCATCGGCGCGATGGTCGAGACGCCAAGACCCAGAATGGCAAATCCCGCATAGGCCACCAGCGGCGCCGGGGCGATGGCCACCAGCAGCGCCCCGCAGGCGGTGACAAGCGCGCTCCAGAACACGACGCGGGTTTCTGAAAGGCGGCCTACCACCAGCTGCCCGGTAAAGCGGCCGATTCCCATGGTCAGGCCAAGCATTGCCGGACCAAGCGCACCCTCTGCGGCGCCGCCGCCCAAAGTACGCTCCACATGCAGTGCCGACCATCCTTCGGTTGCGTTCTCGGCCAGGAACGCCACCAGAACGATCAGCCCCCCCCACATCACAACACCACCGAATCGCCCTCGGGCAGCTTTGGCGGTGCCGTGGCTTTCCGCTCCGTCGCTGGACATCATGAAGGCAGATGCAATCAGGGTGAGAACGCCAAGCACCGCGAAAACCGGTGCAGGTGGCAAACCTGCCTCTCGCGCAAGACCGGCAGAGATGGCGGATGCCGCGTAGGCAAAGGAAAACATCGCGTGGTTGAGGTTCATCAAAGAGGCCCCAAGCCGCGACTCGGTGCGGGACAGGCGGGTGTTCATCACCACATCCTGCAAGCCCGACCCGGCCCCGGCGAAGAACATCAACGCCGCAAAGACGGGCACCGAGGCCACCCACATTGGTGCCTGAAAGGCCAACGCCAGCAGGACCGAGGCCAGTGTCACCGCATAGCGCCCGAAGCGCGCGGCAAAAACAGGCGCACTCAGCATCGCCGTCACTGCCCCAGTGGCCGTTACCAGCATAGCCAGCCCGAACTCGCCATCGCTGGCGCCGATATACGCCTTTATCTGCGGCACATATGCGGCAAACGCCCCCCAATAGATGCCTTGCACGGCGAAGGCCGGCAGGTCATTACGAGACAGGGATATGGCGCGCAGGATCGACATAATCGGGCGCTTGTCACGGTCCGTGGCCCGACGCAAGTTCCAAAGCGCAGATTCATCGCGCTTGGCCCCTTTCCAAACCCTCAAGGGTCGTCTATAGGCACGGCTTCAACCGGGCGGACACCCTTGGAGGCCGCCCTTTATCATATGGAGAATAGCTATGGCTGGAGAGATTAAAGATCTCGTCGCCGAGGCACGGACGGGGACAGGCAAGGGGGCCGCTCGTCAAGCACGCCGCAACGGTATGGTGCCCGGAGTTGTCTATGGCGGTGGTGCAGACCCCGTTGCAATTCAGATCCCCTTCAATGTGCTTCTGAAGCACCTGAAAGCAGGCCGCTTCCTGGCGCAGCTTTTCAACCTGAAGGTTGAAGGCCAGGAAGATGTGCGCGTGATCTGCCGCGGCGTTCAGCGTGACGTCGTGAAAGACCTGCCCACCCATGTCGACCTGATGCGCCTGCGCCGCACGAGCCGCGTCAACCTGTTCATTCCGGTTGAGTTCGTTGGCGAAGAGGTTGCACCCGGCATCAAGAAAGGTGGCGTTGTCACCGTGGTCCGTCCGGAAGTTGAACTGCGCGTAACCGCAGGCGACATCCCGGAAAAGATCACCGTGGACCTGTCGACCCTCAACATCGGTGACGTCGTGACCATTTCCGACGTGACCCTGCCCGAGGGCGCACGCCCGACCATCGACCGCGACTTCGTGATCGCCAACATCGCCGCCCCCTCGGGTCTGGCACGTGGCGGCAGCGACGAAGACGAAGGTGAAGAGGGTGAAGCCGAAGAGGCAGCCGCAGAGGAATAATCCTCGCGGTCCACTGATCGGACATGAAATGGCGCGGCCTGTCCCCACCGGGATGGGCCGCGTTTTCTTTTGGCCTAGCCGTTGCGCCTGACCCGCCGAAACCCCAGGACACGCCCGCGTGAGGTGGCCGGGTCATAGGTCAGGCCTGAATCCGACATGCAATCCACGATCCGTTTGATCACCCTGTCGGAATATCGGGGTGGGTGCAGTTCCAGTACCAGAAAGCGCAACTCGGGGTTCCAAGGCTGATCGAACAGCCTCTCTTCCGCGCCTTCGATATCCATCATCACCAGTTCTGGCCGATGGTCATACAGCAAGCTTTCCAGGCCAAGGCTCGGAACCTCGACAATCTCATCTTCTGGTGCCCCGGATCGCGCAAGGCTGGCCCCCAGGATGGCGCGCGGCACCTGGAACGCGGCCTTGCCGCCGCCCTCGCCCTGCATCACTGCACCGTGCATCAGCCGGATGCCCCCTTGCCCGTTGCGGTCAAACGTATCGCGCAGCACCGGCAGCAAGGCCGGGTTTGCCTCGACACTTAGAACATTGTCAGCCCCAGCAACCCGCGCCGCCAGAACGCTGACCACCCCTAGCCCCGCGCCGAGGTCCAATACCCGCATCCCCGGCCCAACCCGGCACATCACGGCGGCGATCTCGTCTGCCTCATAGCTGCCATCCGCCAATCGGGTGGACAACGCCTTGGTCGCCAGCGCCTCCGGCAGATCAATCGACACGTCGTGAAGGGTGAAAACCGGCATATGCCCCCTGCTCGTTGATCCCTCGTCCAGTCATGCCTATAGGACTGAGCAGGCAATTTGAATGCGAGGATGCCATGAAACTCTGGGTTGGTCTTGGGAACCCCGGTGCGAAATACGCGGGCAACCGGCACAATATCGGCTTCATGGCGCTGGACCGGGTGGCCGAGGATCACGGCTTTGCGCCGTGGCGTAGCAAGTTTCAGGCCAGCCTGAGCGAAGGGAAGTTCGGATCGGAGAAGGTCCTGCTGCTGAAACCCGAAACCTTCATGAACCTGTCCGGGCAATCCGTGGGCGAGGCGATGCGGTTCTACAAGCTGGACTCGACTGATATCACCGTGTTTCACGACGAACTGGACCTCGCCCCCGGAAAGTGCCGGGTAAAGGCGGGTGGCGGTCATGCGGGTCACAACGGGCTGCGCTCGATCCATCAGCATATCGGTCCGCACTACGACCGGGTGCGGCTTGGCATTGGCCATCCTGGCCATAAGGACCGTGTGGCGCCCTATGTTCTGTCCGATTTTGCCAAGGCCGATCAGGACTGGCTTGACGATCTGCTGCGCGGGATTTCCGACGGCGCGCCAGAGCTTGCGCGCGGCGACACTGGTCGCTTCATGAACGCCGTCGCCCTGCGAACCGCCCCGCCCCGATCTTCGGGCAGCGACAAACCCAAGCCCGCCGCCAAGCCACCCGAAGCAGAGCCCGAGGCAGAGTCAGAAGACAACAGGTCCGCATTGCAGAAGCTGGTGGACCGCTTCCGTTGACCTGCTGCCTGACGTTGGGTCAGGATTGCCGCGTGCGGCACTGCCATGTTCTGCTTTCGCGCATCCAAAAGGGGGCACGCAATGCGTCGTCGTATCATAAAACTACTGGTTCGGATTCTTCTGATATTCCTTATCGTTACCGCCACAGCCGGCTGGTACATGCGCGAGGAAATTCAGCGGCTTTGGGCGGTTAACTCGCTCTTTGATGCAGAGCTTATCGTTCACAATTTCAGCCATATGGACGAGGCTTTCCTGAACGTTGAGGTGCCGCGCGGTTCGGGCCCCGCCAGCTCGCTGCCCGAGGGAGAGCCCGCAGAGCTGCCCGCCGACGTGACAGAATGGATCGAAGAGCGTGCGGTGACCTCGCTATTGGTGCTGCAAGGCGGCCAGATCCGGCACGAGAGCTATCATCTGGGCACCGCGCCGTCAGATCAGCGGATATCGTGGTCGGTCGCCAAAAGCTTTCTCTCCGCATTGATGGGCACGTTGGTCGATGACGGCACAATCCCGGAACTGGGCGCGCAAGTAACGGACTACGTCCCGATGCTGGCCGGGTCCGCATATGATGGCGCGACAATTCTGGACGTCCTGCAAATGTCGTCCGGCGTGACCTTCGACGAGGACTATCTGGACTACGATTCAGACATCAACCGAATGGGGCGCGAGATCGCCCTTGGCGGCACGCTGGATGGCTTTGCCGCAGCACTGACCGAAAACGACCGCCCTGCGGGTGAGCAGTGGCAATATGTGTCCATCGACACCCATGTGATCGGCATGGTGATCCGGGGGGCAACCGGCCGCGATATTCCTTCTCTGTTGTCAGAGCGTATCATCCAGCCGCTCGGCATGGACAGTACCCCTTATTATCTGACCGATGGTGAGGGCGTCGCCTTCGTACTTGGCGGGCTGAACATGACAACGCGCGACTATGCGCGGTTAGGGCTGCTCTTTCTGAACAATGGCGAATATGACGGCCAAAGGATCCTGTCACCGGACTGGGTTGCGGCCTCGACAACCGCATCGGCCAACACCGCACCCGGTGAGATCGGTTATGGGTACCAGTGGTGGATTCCCGTAGGGTCAGAACCTGGGCAGTTCATGGCGCGTGGTATCTACGGCCAGTATATCTATGTCGATCAACTCAATGACGTGGTCATTGCAACAACCGGCGCCGACCGGCAGTTCCGCGATGCCGGCATCAACGAAGAAAACGTGCGCATCTTTCGCCTGATTGCCGATAGCCTCGCTCCACCGGAACCGGAACCGGAACCAGAGCCCGAACCGGAACCCCTTTCAGAGCCGCAGCCGGAGTCAGAGCCGGACCAGCAACCGGAGGACGGCCAGTGACAAAAATGGACGCCTCCGTGAACGTGTTGGGCGGGGTTCTGCAACCCTGCTCGACCGCCCCTTTGACCGGGTTCTTCCGTGACGGTCACTGCAACACCTGTGCCGAAGATCAGGGTAGCCACACGGTTTGTGCCGAGATGACCGCCGAGTTCCTTGCCTATTCCAAATATGTCGGAAACGACCTGTCCACGCCGCGACCCGAATTCGGCTTTTCCGGGCTGAAGCCGGGCGACCAGTGGTGCCTGTGTGCCGGCCGCTTTCTACAGGCCTATCAGGAGGGCTGCGCACCAAGGGTTCGATTGCAGGCGACCCATGCCCGCGCCTTGGACATCGTGCCGTTGGAGGTTCTGAAAGAATTGGCGGCGTTCTGACCTATTCGGCGGCGATCCGCACCCGGTCATCCACATCCACAAGGTCCTCGATAAAGACGCTCAGCAATTGCGGGCGTCCGCTGACGCCGGCTTTGCGATAAATCGCGTTGGTCTGCGCCTTGACTGTACCTTCCGAGGTTTCGCGCAAGGCGGCGATCTCTTGGATCGACATGCCCTTAATCGCAAAAAGAGCCACATCACGTTCGGCAGGGGTCAGGCCCCAATCGTCAAAGCGTTCCTCCATCACCTCCATGAAGGCCCCGGATGCGGCTTTAAGTTTCTGTTCGGCCGCTGCAGTGCGACGCAGGGAATTGCGCAGGTAAACTCCGCCGATCACGGAGCCGAGGATCAAACCGATGGTCGCGCCGATCTCCATCAGCTCGCGGGTCTGCCAGCTGATTGGACGGGCGCGAACGTTGAAAATGGTCAAAACAATCTCGGACACGAAAAAGACCGAGCAGACCAGCTGCACCAGCAAGACTACCGCTAAGAGCAGTTTACCCTTGGTCACGCACCGGCCTTTCCGGTTGCTGACGGGGCTCAATCATCGTCATCGTCATCATCATCCCCCTCATCATCATCGCCCCCGCCCGGACCGCTGTTATCGTCGTCGTCATCATCGTCGTCGTCATCGTCATCATCGTCATCACCGGAGCCGCTGTTGTCGTCATCGCTGCCGCCCGAGCTTGAAGACGGCAGCACACCTCCGCCTTCGTGTCGGTCGTCTTCAAGCTCCCAGTAGTCACGCAGGATTTCACCCGTGTTCGGATTGAAGATGATTTCACGTTCGCGGCCGCGGCCTTCTGCTTCGATCCGCACACGCCCAAGCCAGGTACGTGTCACCTGAATATGGTCGTAGCCCTGGGCCTGAAGCTGCGCGATGATCTGGGCCTCGATATCCTGTGCCCAAAGTGCCCCGGGCCCCGCCGAAAGGCAGAGCGCGGTGGCCATCAAAAGGCGCATGGGTTTCATCAATGCCGTCTCCTTCGTTGAATGACTCTGCCCCGCCGGACAGTTGGGGGGATGGGCGGGGCAGAGCAAGGTCCGTCTATCGGCAATAGGAGAGCACACCAATCTCCTTAAAGGAACCTCTGCCGATCTCGGTCCTTAGTCGTCGTCGTCATCATCGTCGTCTTCATCGTCGTCATTGTCGTCATCATCATCGTCGTCGTCGTCATCGTCATGATCGTCGTCGTCATCGTCATCGTCATGATCGTCATCGTCGTCATGATCATCATCGTCGTCGTCATGATCGTCATCGTGGTCGTCGTCATCATCGGCAGGTCCGGTTTCAGTCGAGATGACATTTCCGTTGGCGTCATATGTGGTTTCGGTCTCAATCCCGCCGGAAACCACCTCTTCGCGGATCAGGTTGCCGTCGCGGTCGAAGGTCTGCTCAATCGACCCATCGGCACCGGTCGCTTCGATCCGGTAGCCGCCATTGCGGATGCGAACTTCAATATGCATGTAGCCGGCGCCCTGAAGTTCGGCGATGGCTTCATTCACCGCGTCATTAGATGTCTGAGCAGACAGTGTGGTGGTGGACAGCAGCACCGCCGTTACGGATGCGGTCAGAATGGATTTCGGGGTCATGGATCGTCTCCTGTTGATGTTGTCTCTAGGACGGATCGATAGGGGGCCCGCCGATCCGATGACCGGACAGAAAGCACTTTCGCGGATGACACTCTATTTGCCCGCCGTTTATCCCTGGGTCCATAAACCCCCGGTTCAGGCGCCTAAACCCAAGGTATAAACGGGCAGACCCGCCCGGATTCCTCCGGACGGGCCTTTGTTTTCAGGGGCTTTCGCTCAGTCGCGAAGCTTTACGAGGTCGGTCATAAGACCTTCGGTCCCGTTGTGGACCGTAAGCCGTTCAACCTTGGCCGCGATAGACTCCAACGCCTCAAGCTCTTTCAACCGCAACATGACGGGGTTATCCGCCATGACTTTGGCCGTGTTGAGCAAGGACCGCGTAGCGTTCGTTTCCTCACGCCGTCGAATCACGTTGGCCTCAGCCTCTTTTTGGGCGGCGACCACCCCGTTGAGGATGTCGCGCATCTCGCCGGGCAAGATCACATCCTTCAATGCGATCTCACCCACCTCGATCCCGATCCCCGCCATTTCGGCGCGGACCTTCTTGGCGGCCTCGGCGTCGACCATCCCCTTCTCGGCCAAGACCTGATCAAGGGTCATCGCCCCGAGCGTCTTGCGAAACGCAAGCTGCACGGCGCGGTGAAGCGCCTCGTCATGATCGCGCACGGCGGTCACGGCCTTCACCGCATCCACCACACGGAAGACGGCGGTCAAGTTCACCCGGATGGACACGCGGTCCTTGGTGAGGATCTCCTGACCCGTGACCTCTTTGGTCTGCCAGCGCATATCGACCTGTCGGACGGTATGCTTGCGCCCGAAAATCCAGAACCAATGCGTCCCGGGGTCGAGCACTTTCACAAGCTGACCGTCGGTGAAAAGAAGGGACACGCGCCCTTCCTCGACCGTGGTCACGCTAATCTGGCCATCCAACCGTGCCCGCTCAAGCCGGCGGGCAAGGGCCGGGTCGACCATCACCTCTGCCGCCATGTCGAACCGGTCGACAGTCCATGGGCCTGCATCGGTCCAGAAAAGCACGCGCTGTTCCGGCGCCACAAGATCGGTGACAATCCCCTCGCGGGTGATCACGGCCACCTCATCGGGTCCGGTTTGAACCTCGGTGAAATGGGCCTCGACCAAGTCGGGCCGGTCCCGACGCAAAGCTGCGGCGAGCGCGGACACGAACCGTGGGGAGGAGAGATCAAACCGTTCGGTCTGAACCTCCTGAATGTCTATCCAGTGCTCACCTGGGCCGAGGATCGTGTCGATCTTTCCCTTGGCAAGCACGAGGGTGCGGGTGTTGATCGGAACAAGCAAACGTCGCTGGTTCCTGAGGGCTTTCAAAATAGACATGTCAGGTCTCCTTTTCATGGTCGTGTCTATCGTCGTCGTCGCAAAGCGCGATCTCCTTTGAGGTTGATTGGGTTGCACGGGCTGAGAGCCGTGGCAGGCGTTGGCGACGGGCGGGATTGCCCTTCGCGGGAATGGGGTGGGTTCCAGCGTCGGCCCTGCCATGCCCCTGGGCGGAGAGAGGCGGAGCGGCAGGCCACCAGCGACGCGGGGGTCCGGCCTTGAGCGGCGGAACCTGGCGACAGCAGGCGGGTCTGCATCACGACTCTCCCGGCCCAAGGCCAGGACGAGTGGCATCCTTCCCCCCCGGGCAAGCCGGAGGATCCGGTCACCCCTCGCGAAGCGACCCCGGAACCCTATGTTTCAAACCACTCACGTGGCTGGTTGTGCGAAAACCAGTGCCCTCTGGGGCTTTTTGGAGCGAAAAGCAGGAGTTGAACCTGCGCCACTCGGATTAACGGTCCGATGCTCTACCAACTGAGCTACTTTCGCGTGACGTTTGGTTGTCACGTTTGGCACCTGCCCCGGTTTCAGGCCCTGGCATACGAGGTCGGCAGTGCCGCCCGCACCGGAGGGGTGATCACCCCCTGCCGTTAGGGCCAGCCCGTCGGCTGGTGAGGGCGGGTGATAAGGCAAGGGGGATGAGTCGCTCAATATGTGATTTCGTGTAACAATCACACCGTGACGGATGCGCAACATTATTGCGAGACTGCGCAACAAATGAAAAGGGCGCCCTATGCAGGACGCCCATTCGATACCGTCTGACCGGGGTCAGGCTTTCGCGATCTTTCAATCCGCTTCGGCCATGTCGAAACCCAAATGTTTCGCGACCGTGAAGATGTCTTTGTCGCCGCGCCCGCACATATTCATGCAGATGATGTGATCCTTCGGCAGATCCGGCGCGATCTTGATCACATGGGCCAGCGCGTGAGAGGGCTCCAGCGCCGGGATTATCCCCTCTTGCTCACAGCAAAGCTGGAACGCCGACAGCGCTTCCTTGTCGGTGATAGAGACATATTTGGCGCGTCCGATCTCGTGCAGCCAGCTGTGTTCCGGGCCGATGCCGGGGTAATCCAGACCAGCCGAAATCGAGTAGCCTTCGAGGATCTGCCCATCATCGTCCTGTAAGAGGTACGTCCGGTTGCCATGCAGCACGCCGGGGCGACCACCGGTCAGCGAGGCGCAATGCTCCATCTTGGCGTTCACACCTTTGCCGCCGGCCTCAACGCCGATGATGTTGACCGATTTGTCGTCGAGGAAGGGGAAGAACAGGCCCATGGCGTTCGATCCGCCACCGATAGCGGCGATAATCGTGTCGGGAAGGCGGCCCTCGCGTTCCAGCATCTGCGCCTTGGCTTCCTTGCCGATGATCTGCTGAAAGTCTCGGACCATGGCTGGGTATGGGTGCGGACCCGCCACGGTGCCGATGCAGTAGAACGTATCACGCACATTGGTCACCCAATCGCGCAGCGCGTCATTCATGGCGTCTTTCAGCGTGCCACGGCCGGAAGTGACGGGGACGACTTCGGCCCCGAGCAGGCGCATACGGAAGACATTGGGTTTCTGCCGCTCGACATCATGCGCGCCCATGTAGACCACGCATTTCAGGCCGAACTTGGCGCAGACCGTAGCGGTGGCCACCCCGTGCTGCCCTGCCCCGGTTTCGGCGATAATCCGGGTCTTGCCCATGCGGCGGGCAAGGATGATCTGGCCGAGAACATTGTTGATCTTGTGCGCGCCGGTGTGGTTCAGCTCGTCGCGCTTCATGTAGATCTTGGCACCGCCCAGATGCTCGGTCAGGCGATCGGCAAGATAAAGCGGGCTGGGACGACCGACATAGTGCGTCCACAGATCATTCATCTCTGCCCAAAAGCTGTCATCTGTCTTGGCGAATTCGTATTGCTTTTCCAATTCCAGGATCAGCGGCATCAACGTTTCCGACACGAAGCGCCCGCCGAAATCGCCGAAGCGACCGTTTTCATCGGGGCCCGTCATGAAGGAATTGATCAGGTCTTCGGCCATGTCGGTCATCCTTGCAGAGTCATCTGACCTGTCCTATTCGAGCGAACGCTTGGGGACAAGAGCAGCCGGTGTAAAGGCGTTTCGAAACGCCTTTGAAGACGCGGTTTCGAAACCGCGTTTGAAGCCGCTTCGAAGCGGCTTTTTCAAAGGGCCTTCGAAGGCCCTTTCACCGCACCCTTCGAATTGGGGCGCCATTGCAGAACACGACGAAATGGCGACCATTCTCCACTGCCTGGAGCCCTTTGCGCTCCAGCGCGCGGGCGAAGGCTTGCCGCCCCACCAGCCGTTCCACATCGCGGATCTGGCGTTTCACGACACCCCCGCGCTGCGCCTCTTTCGAGGAGAACATCTGATCGAGCCAAAGGTCTGGGGTCAGGTATTCAGGTAACTCAGCCATGCCGGGAAGCCTAGCCCCGCGCTGGTTAACACAGGGTAAACTACCCCCTAGCGGCAAAGCAGCCGGTCAAATGCCGCGAGGCAGCTGCGTGGCTCAAAAAACGGCGACTGTGTTACGACCGTCGCAAACAGGTAGCGATTCTCGTATTCGAATGAGATCACTCCCTCGATCAATCGCGCGCAGTTGGCGGGTGTCACCTGGCAGGCTGCAAGTGCGGTTTGTGCTGCGCCATTATCGGCCGAAATGATCGACCCATCAGCAATTTCAGCGGCGACCATTTCCCGATAAAGCGCGCGCACCTCATCGACCGATGGCCGCGTTGCGAATGCCGCGCCGGCCGCCGCAATCGCACCATAGATCAGCAGCTTGCCCAGAATTCCCATCAGCCCCTCGCCGCCGCTGAAAATTGCGCCATCAGCCCTGCATCCTTTACGCCCGGAGCGCTTTCCACTCCCGACGACACATCAACCTGCTTCGCGCCGGTCAACCGCACCGCCTCGGCCACGTTGTCCGGGGTCAGCCCGCCAGCCAACATCCAGGGTCGGGTCCAGTACTTGCGGTCAGCCAGCAAGCGCCAGTCAAACGCCAGCCCATTGCCGCCGGGCAAATCCGCGCCTCTTGGGGGCTTTGCGTCGATCAGAAGCTGGTCGGCTACGGGCGAATAGAGATCAATGGCCGCCAGATCCCCGGCATCAGCCACACCGATCGCCTTCATCACCGGCAGACCGTACCGCGCCTTTATCTCCGCCACGCGGTCCGGGCTTTCATGCCCGTGAAGCTGCAACATATCGAGAGGAACCCGCGCCGTGATGGTGTCGAGAGTCGCGTTGTCGGCATTCACACTCAGCAGCACCTTGGCCAGCCCTGGCGGCACTTCGACAGCGAGGGCTGCCATCGGCTCGATGTCCAGATGCCGGGGGGATTTGGCAAAATGCACGAAACCCACATACCGCGCGCCAGCATCATGCGCTGCGGCGATGTCCTCTGACCGGGTCAGCCCGCAGAATTTGACGGCAGTCGACATGGGATCGGTTCAGTCTTCCAGAAGCGCAAGCACTTCGTCCCGGCCCCGATTGGCTTCGCCGCGCAGGCTTTGAACCTCACGCGCCAGCTGATCGCGTTCCTTGCGCTGTGCCTTGGCCTCGGCCCGCTGCTTATGCTCGCGGAACCATTCCCAGACGAAGCCGATCAGCAAACCGGCCAGAATGCCCCCAAGGATCACCAGAAATAATGGCAGGGTGATCGCGTAGTTCCAGTTCACCCATTCCGCCAGATTGTGGGGTAGCACGGTCAGCGTCACCGGCTCGACATTGGCAAGCGAAACCAGCACCAGCGCAATGCCGATGACAGCCAAAAACAGGTATTTGATGTATTTCACCGTTCAGGAACCTTCCAAACCGTTCAACCTGTCGCGCAACAGCTTGCCGGCCTTGAAGAAAGGAACGTGTTTCTCTTCCACCTGGACACTTTCACCGGTGCGCGGATTTCGTCCAACCCTCGCATCCCTTTTCTTCACGGAAAACGCGCCGAAACCGCGCAGTTCCACGCGGTCGCCTTGCGACAATGCTCCGATGATCTCTTCGAAAATTGCACTGACGATCATCTCGACCTCACGCAGGGTGAGTGTCGGATTCTCGTCAGCCAGCTTTTGGATCAGTTCCGATCGTATCATCCAAACCCCCTGGCCGCGGTTTCCTGATGCTAGACTATAAGCATAAAGATGCCTTGGGGGAATTGAAAAGCCGTTGAAAATCCGGGGGAAATTGGCCGAACTGTGGGTCTACACGCAGCTTGTCGCCGATGTTTCGCGGTGATCTGCCGATCAGCGTCTGTCTGACGGCCCGTCCGTTGAAACTGATTCGGAGGGGTAAAAACGCAAAGGGCCCCGCGTTTCCGCGAGGCCCCAATGCTTGGCTGACGCCGGTATCAGTTGTCGCCGCCCTTGAGAGCTGCGCCAAGGATATCGCCGAGCGATGCGCCGGAATCGGAGGAACCGTACTGTTCCACGGCTTCTTTTTCTTCCGCGATTTCGCGGGCCTTGATCGACAGACCCAGACGGCGCGACCGGCCATCCACGTTCGTGACGCGAACGTCCAGCTTGTCGCCAACCTGGAAGCGCTCGGGGCGCTGTTCGGCACGGTCACGGGACAGATCGGAGCGGCGGATGAAGGATTTCATGCCTTCGTAATCCACTTCGATGCCGCCATCTTCGATCGCGGTCACTTCCACAGTGATGATCGAGCCACGCTTCACACCATCGACGGCATCGGCGAAGGGATCACCTTCAACGGCCTTGATGGACAGCGAGATGCGTTCCTTGTCGGTGTCGACTTCGGAAACAACTGCCTGAACGACGTCGCCCTTGCGGTAGTTGCCGATCACGTCTTCGCCACGGCCTTCCCAGGTCAGGTCGGAGAGGTGAACCATGCCGTCGATGTCGTTGTCGAGGCCAACGAACAGACCGAATTCGGTGATGTTCTTGACTTCGCCTTCGACAACGGTGCCGACCGGGTACTGCTCTTCGAACACTTCCCACGGGTTGCGCATGGTCTGCTTGAGACCGAGCGAAACACGGCGCTTGGCGGTGTCGATCTCCAGCACCATGACTTCGACTTCCTGAGAGGTCGAAACGATCTTGCCGGGGTGAACGTTCTTCTTGGTCCAGGACATTTCGGACACGTGAACCAGGCCTTCGACGCCGGGCTCCAGCTCTACGAACGCACCGTAATCGGTGATGTTGGTGACGCGGCCGGTGTGGGTCGAGTCCAGCGGGTACTTGCCTTCGACCAGGTTCCACGGATCTTCCTGCAGCTGCTTCATGCCCAGGCTGATACGGTGGGTGTCCTTGTTGACCTTGATGACCTGCACCTTGACGGTTTCGCCAATGGACAGAACCTCTTTGGGGTCGTTCACGCGGCGCCATGCCATGTCGGTGACGTGCAGCAGGCCGTCAACGCCACCCAGATCGACGAACGCGCCGTATTCGGTGATGTTCTTGACGACACCGTCAACCACGTCGCCTTCAGACAGCTTGCCGATGACCTCGGCGCGCTGTTCGGCGCGGGACTCTTCAAGGATCGCACGGCGCGACACAACGATGTTGCCACGGCGACGGTCCATTTTCAGGATCTGGAACGGCTGCTTGAGGTTCATCAGCGGGCCAGCGTCGCGCACGGGGCGCACGTCAACCTGCGAACCGGGCAGGAAGGCAACAGCGCCGCCGAGGTCGACAGTGAAGCCACCCTTGACGCGGCCGAAGATGGCGCCTTCGACGCGCTCTTCGTCTGCATATGCTTTTTCCAGACGATCCCAGGCGGCCTCGCGGCGGGCCATTTCGCGGCTGATGACAGCTTCGCCACGGGCGTTTTCGACCGTGCGCAGGAAGACCTCGACCTCATCGCCGACAGCGATTTCAGGGGCTTCACCGGGATTTGCGAATTCTTTCAGATCAACGCGGCCTTCCATTTTGTAGCCGACGTCGATGATGGCCTGGCCCGCTTCAATCGCGATCACCTTGCCTTTAACAACAGCCCCTTCTTCGGGCGTGTCGATTTCGAAGCTTTCGTTAAGGAGGGCTTCGAATTCCTCCATGGTTGCGTTAGCCATGTGGCGTCATTTTCCTTTAGTGGTGTTACTGGCCGTGCGGTTGTCTCCGCCGGTCTTTGGGTTGGTCTTTACGGTCATTTCTCAAACGAATGAGGGCCGGGGAATGACCCGACCCTGCCCGTATGAGACGTTGACCGCCTGCTTGACGGGCGCTCTATAGCCACTGGCGGGGGAAAGAGCAAGCCTGCAACGCCTGCAAATCAAGGCTTGGAGTTCAGCAGAAGCGCTCGGGCCCGACCCACTGCTCCTCTGAATAGCGGTCGCCATGCGCCCACCCGGCGGGCAGAACGGCTTCAATCGCCGCAAGATCACTTTCTGACAGGGTCATGTTGGCCCCCTCGATATGCTGGCGGAAATGATCCAGCGACCTTGTGCCGGGAATGGGCAGCACGTGATCCCCCTGCGCCAGCGTCCAGGCGACGGCCAACGCGGCGGCACTGGTGCCCATCTCGGCGGCCAGTGCGCGGAACGCATCGGTTGCGGAGATATTGGCAGGGTAGGTTTCCGCGCTGAAGCGCGGGTTAGAAGCGAGGAAGGGCAGGTCCTGCACCACTTCCCAGCTAAGCGGCCTGTCCGTGAGGAAAGAGCGCCCCACGGGCGAGAAGGCCACGAATGTCGCCCCGATCCGCGCGCAGCCCTGGATGAGCCCCAGTTCCGGCGACCGGGTGGACAGAGAATATTCCGACTGAACCGCCGCAATCGGGTGCACCGCATGGGCGCGGGCCAGCGTTGTCGGCGAGATTTCGGACAGGCCAATGGATTTGGTTTTGCCTTTTTTGACCAGTGATGCCAGCGCCTCAGCGCTTTCCTCGATAGGGAGGGATTTATCCCGGCGATGCGCGTAGAAGAGGTCCACCGCCTCAACCCCGAGCCGCTTCAGGCTGGCATCCAGTTCTGCCTCCAGATGCTCCAGATCGTTTCGGAAGATGCGGTTGCCATCCCCGTCCCGCGTTATCGCGGCCTTGGTGGCGATGGTGAAATGGTCGCGCGCCTCTGGCCGCGCACGCAGGTAGTCACCGATCACCCGCTCCGACCGCCCCATGCCATAGACATTGGCGGTATCCAGATGTGTCACCCCGGCGGCCATCGCCTCATCAAGAATGGCGAAAGAGTTTTCGTCCGTTGTGGCCCCGTAGAAATCGGAAAATGACATCGCTCCGTAGCCGAGGCAGGAGACTATGGGGCCGGATTGGCCAAGCTTCATCCGTCGCATCAAGGCATCCTTTGGGAAATGGCTGTTATCGCTGCTACGAATGCTTGCTCAATCGTCATGTCCGACGTGTCGATCATCACGGCATCCTCCGCAGGTTTCAGCGGGGCGGTGGCCCGGGCGCTGTCGCGCGCATCGCGTTCGCGCAGTTCCGCCAACACCTCGTCAAAGCCGATCTCACGACCGTTCGCCACCAGTTCCTTGTGCCGCCTGGCCGCGCGGGTTTCGTCGGATGCTGTGACGTAAAGCTTCGCTTCCGCATCGGGGCAAATCACCGTGCCAATGTCGCGCCCATCCAGAACGGCGCCACCCATGCGCCGGGAAAAGGCGCGCTGAAAGTCGAGCAGCGCCGCGCGCACCTCTGGGATCACCGCAACCTTGCTGGCCGCCTGAGCCGCCTCAGCCCCGCGCAGGTCGGGATGATCGAGGTCTTCGGCGCGCAAGGCCTCAGCCGCTGTGACCGGATCTTCTCCATCCAGCATCCGCTGGCCCACGGCGCGATACAGCAGCCCCGTATCCAGATAGGCAAAGCCAAAATGATCCGCCACTGCCCGCGCGATGGTGCCCTTGCCCGCCGCTGCGGGCCCGTCGATTGCAACTGTAAAAGCCATGGGCACAGGGCTAGCCCCGCCCGCGCCTCGGTGCAAGCCCGATCAGTCCACGACCATGGTCGTCAACACCGGGTCATAGCCCTCGGCCTGCGGCACACCCTCGGGGATATCGTAGTAATCGCCCTTGTCAGCGCAGAAGATATGGCCAGCGATCGTCAATCCGGATGCCCCATCGAGACTGCCCGCGAAGATTGAAAGATTCTCTCCCGTTCCGTCCCAGAACAGGTTTGACCCGCAAATACCACAGAACCCACGCCGGGCTGTGTCCGAGGATTGGAACCACGTCACCGCGCCCTCGACCGTGATGTGGTCGCGATGCGTAGATGTTGCGGCAACGTGGTGGCCCGAAGTCTTGCGGCACTGGCTGCAATGGCAGGCGATCACGGGTCTGAGCGGCCCGGTGATTGTGAAGCGGACAGCGCCGCAAAGACAGGATCCATTGGTCATGCGTCGATCTCCTCTCCGGTTTCCCAGCCCACGTAGCAAGGCGCGCCATCCTCGCAGCGGTAATAGTCGCCCTTGTCGGCGTAGAAAATATGCCGCTTCAGACTAAGCCCGGTTGGTGCATCCATCGACCCCGCCGAAACAAAGACGATACCGTCGTACTGCTCCCAGAACAGATAGCTGCCACAGGTGCTGCAAAAGCCCCGCCGTGCCTTGCCGGGAGTGGAGTCATACCAGCGGGGCGAGCCTTCGATGGTGATTGCGTTCCAGGCGACGGGCGCGGCTGCGCTGAAATGGCCGGTCACTTTGCGGCACTGGTTGCAATGGCATCCAGAAACACCCTCGGGGATCTCCCCCCGAATCTGATAGCTGATCTCTCCACACAGGCAGCTTCCCGTGATCATCGTGCCATCCTTTGTCGTGACCTCGGGCCAAAGACAGCACGGGCAGATCAACGATGTCACGCTGGAAAGCGACCTGTTAAAGGCCAGTCCGCTCCAGCGAGGCCCCGAGCGACGCCATCAGTGGCTCAAAAATCGGGAAGCTGGTGACGATCGGGCTGGCATCATCAACCCGCACCGGGTTTTGCGTGGACATACCGAGGCAGAGGAAGGACATGGCAATGCGGTGGTCGAGATGGCTTTCGGTCAGGCCGCCCCCGGGTACGTTCCCCGCTCCCTTGCCGGTGACGATCCACCAATCGGGACCATCTTCGACCTCCACACCATTTGCACGCAGCCCAGTGGCCATCGCGTCGATCCGGTCGCTTTCCTTCACCCGCAATTCCTTGACGCCACGCATGACGGTCTGGCCGGTCGCATTGGCCGCGACGACCGAGAGAATCGGGTATTCGTCGATCATTGATGCGGCGCGGGCAGGCGGAACCTCTATACCCTGCATATTCGGGGAATATTTCGCACGCAGATCGGCGACCGGCTCTCCCCCCTCTTCGCGCTTATTCTCGAAGGTTAGGTCCGCGCCCATCTCCTGTAGAGTGTAGAACAGACCTGCACGGGTGGGGTTGAGTCCGATATTTGGGACCAGGACGTCAGATCCCGGCACGATAAGCGCCGCACAGACCGGGAAGGCCGCCGAGGACGGATCGCGTGGGACGGTGATGGTCTGCGGCTTCAGCTCCGGCTGGCCAGTCAGGGTGATGACCCGGCCTTCGCTTGTGTCTTCCACCGAGATCTCAGCGCCAAAACCCGCAAGCATCCGCTCGGTATGGTCGCGGGTCGCTTCTTTCTCGATCACCACGGTCTGTCCGGGGGCATTGAGCCCTGCCAGCAGCACCGCGGATTTCACCTGTGCGCTCGGCACTGGCACCGTGTAGCGCACCGGAACCGGCTCTGCCGCGCCCACAAGCGTCATCGGCAGCCGCCCGCCCTCGCGGCCCACAGACTGACACCCGAACAGCGCCAGCGGGTCCGTGACCCGCGCCATGGGGCGCTTGTTGAGGCTTGCATCGCCAGTGAAGGTCACAGTGATTGGACAGGTTGCCATCGACCCCATGATCAACCGCACGCCGGTTCCGGAATTGCCGCAGTCGATTACGTTGTCAGGTTCTGCAAAGCCTCCGACACCCACCCCGTGCACGCGCCATTCGCCATCGCCCAGGCGTTCGACATCCGCACCGAAGGCCTCCATCGCCTTGGCTGTGTCGAGCACGTCTTGCCCCTCTAGCAGGCCAGTGATGCGAGTTTCGCCCACGGCCATGGCACCAAGGATCAGGCCGCGGTGTGAGATCGACTTGTCGCCGGGCACATCGGCGGTGCCTGTCAGCGGCCCCGAAGGGTGCGAGGTCATGGGAACGGGGCTGCCGTGGCCGGACATGGGCGCGTCTCCTGCAAAGGGTTCGGGCCGGGTGATAGCGCCTGACAGGTGGGGCGTCCACTCCCCTCTTTACCCGTCTGCAAACATGTTGGAACCAGACGCTTTCACCGCCTTCGGCATGGATCCGGGCGCAAGTGAACGCACACCCCATTTTCGGGGGCATTCATCCACCTGCTGGGGTTCTGTCCCGCCGCCTCGCGCCCGCCCCAAGTATTGGCCCCAAGGGCGACATCGGGCCTCAGCGTCTGCGGAACGTCAGATAGTGGGGTGTGCGCCCTTCACGTAGCGCCTTCATCTCATACCGGGTCGAGATCCAGTCTTGCCAAGGATCACGCCAATCCTCTGGCCCTTCCGCCAGCCATTCGAACCCGTGGCGCGGCACCTCTTCCAGAGTTTGGCGCACGTAGTCGGGAATATCGGTTGCGACCCGGAAAATCGCACCGGGCTTCAGCACATGGGCCAAGGGCTCCAGATGCTCAGGCGTCACGAAGCGGCGGCGATGGTGGCGTTTTTTCGGCCAGGGATCGGGGTAGAGCAGGAACGCGCGTGAAATGCTCGCCTCGGGCAGCACGTCGAACATATCGCGCGCATCGCCGGGATGGACCCGAAGGTTGTGGACGCCCGCCGCGCGGATCTTGCCAAGCAGCATGGCGACGCCATTGATATAAGGCTCGCATCCGATGATACCGACATCGGGGTTCTGCGTGGCTTGATGCACCATATGTTCGCCACCGCCAAAGCCCACCTCCAGCCAGACATCGCGCCCGCCAAAAAGCGTATCGAGGTCAAGCGGCACCCGCTCTGGGTTAGATTCCCAATCGACCGCACCAGGAGACAGGGCCGCAAGATCCTCATCCAGATAGGTTTCCTGGCTGTCGCGCAGGGTCTTTCCCTTGCGACGGCCATAGAAGTTGCGCCACGGGGCCTTGGGGTGCTTGGTGTTGTCGCTCACGCTGGTGCCTCGATTGCCGGATCAGCCGCGGGACATAGCGGCAAAGCGCCGGCGGCTCAACCGCCCCGTGCGCGGCGTTCGCGCGCCTCGATGCCGCTGAAGGCCGACCAGATGAAAAGCCGAAAAATCGGCACCTGAAAGAACAACGCAACGGCGATCAGCACGCCGATCATCTGAACCTGCTCCTGGGGCAGAATGCCAGGGATCCGCCAGCCGATCACAAAGAGTGCAACAGCAACGACGATATGCACAAGCATCGCCAGCGCCGCCCATGTGAAGCTGAATTTCCAGGCCTCTCCGCCGGTTGAGCGCTGCCCCTCGGCATCGCGATAGCTTTGGGCGAACCACTGGAACGGCACGATCATCGCGCCAATGGCACCACCTATTACGGCTCCGCGCAGGATCGAACCGCTGAGATCCAGGCCTACCACAGTGATCAGAAGGTATAGAATGATCGCGACCGAGGCGGCGAAAACAGCATAATGCTTGATGAAATTGCGCGTGTAGGGCGGCTTGGTGGCGGACATCTGGTGTCTCCGAATAGAAAAACGGCGCCCCGCATCAGGACGCCGCAGTTCTTTAGCACAGGTTGCGCTGCCTGTTAAACGGCGGCTTTCAGGGCCTCGACCAGATTTGTCGCCTCCCATGAGAACCCGCCATCAGCTTCTGGTGCCCGGCCGAAGTGACCATAGGCCGCCGTGCGCTGGAAGATGGGCTTGTTCAGCCCAAGGTGGGTGCGGATGCCACGCGGGGTCAGGTCCATGCACTGGGCAACGGCCTTCTCGATCGCTGCTTCATGCACCTGACCCGTGCCATGGGTGTCGACATAGATCGACAGAGGCTTGGCCACGCCAATGGCGTAGGACAGTTGCAGCGTGCAACGGTCGGCCAGACCTGCGGCCACAACGTTCTTGGCAAGGTAACGCGCGGCATAGGCAGCCGAGCGGTCCACCTTGGTCGGGTCCTTGCCGGAAAACGCGCCGCCGCCATGGGGCGCAGCGCCACCATAGGTGTCGACGATGATCTTGCGGCCCGTCAGGCCCGCGTCCCCATCGGGGCCGCCAATGACAAACTTACCGGTCGGGTTCACGTGCCATTCGGTAGCAGCGGTCAACCAGCCATCGGGAAGGGTTTCGCGGATATAGGGCTCTACGATTGCGCGCACATCGTCCGAGCTCAGCGTCTCATCCAGATGCTGCGTTGACAGCACAACCGAGGTGACTTCAACCGGCTTGCCGTTTTCATAACGAACGGAAAGCTGCGACTTGGCATCGGGACCAAGCGCGGGTTCCTGACCCGATTTGCGAACTTCCGCCAGACGGCGCAGGATCGCGTGGGAATACTGGATAGGTGCGGGCATCAGCGCGGGCGTCTCATTGGTGGCGAACCCGAACATGATGCCCTGATCGCCCGCACCTTCGTCCTTGTTCTCCGCCGCGTTTACCCCCTGAGCGATATGCGCGGATTGTTCGTGGAGCAGGTTGGTGATTTCCACCGTCTGCCAGTGGAACTTGTCCTGCTCGTAGCCGATGTCGCGGATGCAATCGCGCGCGATTTCGTCGATCCGGCCCATATACTCGGTCAGCTTGGCCTGATCGCTCAGCCCCACTTCACCACCGATGACGACCCGGTTGGTGGTTGCGAAGGTTTCACAGGCAACGCGGGCCTCGGGTTCTTCGGCAAGGAAGGCATCCAGAACCGCATCAGAGATACGATCACAGACCTTGTCCGGGTGCCCTTCTGACACGGATTCAGAAGTGAAAATGTAGTTATTGCGCGACATGGGAAGTGCTCCATTACCTGTTATCGCCGCCACGCCAGGAAGCCGTTGTGGGGCGGTTAGACCTGCGCCATACGCGCTTTGGACGGCAGGATCAATGGCGCACGCGTCGATCTGCCAGCGTGACGCAGAGTGACAAGCCAAGTAGCAACACCCAGATGGGCCAATCCCCGGTCCGTGCATAGACCGTCGCCGGCAATGGCGGCGGCAACCGCAGATCAAGCGCCCCCTCTTCCCCAAGCGGCAGCGACGACAGCACCTGACCGCGCGCATCTATGACGGCGGATACGCCCGTGTTGGCCGCACGCAGCAGTGGAAGACCCTGTTCTACGGCACGAAGCTGCGCCAGTTCCAAATGCTGGAACGGGCCCGAGAACTCTCCAAACCAAGCGTCATTGGTGATTTGCAGCAACCAATCCGGCCGCTCGACCTGCCGAATATAGCTGGGGAAGATCGTCTCGTAGCAGATCATCGGAAAGGCCCGGCCAAGCTCTCCGAGATCCAGCAATTCCGGCCCCTGCCCCGGCGCATATCCCGGACCAGCGGCCTCGGCCAAACCACGAAGGCCGATGCTGCGGGCCATCGCCGTAAGCGGGATGTATTCCCCAAAGGGCACAAGGTGGTGCTTGTCATAGGTTGCGACAAACGCTCCATCCTGATCAAGCAGAAACAGAGAATTGCGCACGGTGCCGTCTTGCACGCGTTGCCCACCAACAACCACACGGGCCACACCAGCAGCCTGGCCAATTGCCTCTCGCCAGGGTTCAGAGTTTCGCAACAGCGCAGGTAAAGAAGTTTCCGGCCATATCACCAACTGTGGCGGATCCGCGAGTTGTGGTTCGCTGGCCGTCAATTCCAGTGACCGCCGGAAAAAGACCGGGATCATCTCGGGCAGCCATTTAAGATGCTGAGGGGCATTTGGCTGAATCAGACGAATGACCGGTGCGTTTTCGTCTGCCGCCGGGGCCGGTTGGATAAGCGATGCAGCCCCGAACACCGCACCCAGAACGGCAACCGGAACCGCCCCTATAACCGGACGCGACCAAACCGCACCCGCAATGCCCGCCGCCAGCAAAAGGGTCAGCGCGGTCAGTCCATGCGGACCGATCCAGGCAGCCAAACCCATAAGGGGGCTGCCAATCCAGATATGACCGGGATGCGCCCACGGAAAACCGGTGAAGATCGAGGCCCGGAGCATTTCAACAAGGACAAGCGCCAAGGCCCATATCAGTGGGCGGAGCAATCCGGGCTGCGTAAGGCGCACAGCCAAGGACGCCGCCACCCCCCAGAAAAGCGCCAGACCGGCAGCCATCAAAATCAGGGCGAACGGGGCCATCCATCCATGCCGCCATGGATCGACAAAAAACGGCTCCACGATCCAGTGCAAGGACAGGGCAAAATATCCCGTCCCCCCCGCAAGGCCGATCCAGAAGGCCCGTTTCAGGCCATCCGGATCAATCAAGAGCAGCGCAAAACCGGCAAATCCGGCCAAAGCCAAAAGGGGAAGGTCAAACGGGGCCAGTCCAAGGGCCGCGATCACCCCTGCGCCAAAGCTCAGGCAGAGCCGTTGCCGCAGAGTTCGCGATGTGACCCAAAGAGCAGCCCCCGTCACCCGTCGCGGCCTTTGGGCAATCGCACCCGCAACCGCTTGATCCGGCGCGGATCGGCATCGACAATCTCGATTTCTGGTCCCGCAGGATGGGGAATGACTTCACCCCGCGCAGGCACCCGACCCGACAACACGAAGACCAATCCGCCGAGCGTATCGATCTCTTCATCGTCAAGGCCTTCGGTCAGATCAACTCCGACTTCCTCCTCGAACTCGTCAAGCGGCGCCTTGGCCCGCGCCAGCCAGCAGCCCGGAGCTTCTTCAAGCCAGAGCTTGTCTTCCTCGACATCGTGCTCATCCTCGATTTCGCCGATGACCTGCTCGATCAGATCTTCAAGCGTCACCAATCCGTCCACGCCACCATATTCATCTATCACAAGAGCCATATGGATCCGCTCGGTCTGCATCTTTTGCAGCATCACCCCGATCGGCATCGAAGGCGGCGCGAACAAAAGCGGGCGTAGCATTGGGCGCAGGTCGATGGCTTTTCCACCACCGTTGAAACCGTAAATCAGCGCCAGATCCTTTAGATGCACGAGGCCAATCGGTGTATCCAGCGTCCCTTCATATACCGGCAAGCGGGTGTACCCGCTCTCGCGGAAGACCTTCACCAGATCCTCCAGGGCGATATCGACCGCCACACCAGTAATCTCGGCGCGTGGCACAGCCACGTCATCCAGGCGCATACGCCGCAGGTTGTAGATCGAGATCGCCGCATGCGCTGCCGACCCGGCGGGAGGCGTCGGGTGAGCATTCGATTCAGATGGTTCGGAGGGCTGAGCGTTGCCAAAGAGCCGGGCCAAAAGGCCAGGTTTCTGGTCTGAACTTTCGTCCGCCTCCTGCGCGCCTTGCGCTGCGCTAGAGGAAGACTCGGGGGAGTCGTTCATGGATCCTTTCCAAGGACATATGCCGGGCCTGAAAACCCGTTGGCCCTAATATGGGTCAGGGATACCCATGGTTGCAAGGATACGCGTCTCGATTGCTTCCATATGGGCGGCATCGGGATCATTTATGTGATCAAAACCCAACAGATGCAGGGTCGCATGTACAAGAAGATGACTGATATGGTCTTCTAGGGGCTTATTCTGGTCCGCCGCCTCGCGCGCACAGGTCTGAAAGGCAATCGCGATGTCTCCCAGCTCGTAGGGTGAACCCTGAGGGTCCGGCTTCGGCAATTCAGGTGTCTGACCAAGAGGAAGGTCGATTTCATCCGCTGGCCATGACAGGACATTCGTCGGTTGCGCCTTGGCGCGAAAACCAGCGTTCAAATCCGCGATTCTGTCATCGTCGCAGGCGAGCAGGGCAATTTCGAAATGTTCCGGGACAAGCCCCAACCCTGTCAGCGCCGCACCGCAGGCCCGCTCTGCCAAAGCGTCAAGGTCCACAACATCCCAGTCGGGGGCTTCGACGATGACATCTACAAGTGAATGTTCCGTCATCTGGCGCACCAGAACGAAGAATTTTCCCGAAAATTCTTCCGACCCTCAAAAATCTTCAAGAAGATTTTTGCTGCGTTCGAAAAATCTTGGATCAAGATTTTTCCCTCACCCGCGCGCTGCCGGATCGTCGGCATCATAGGCTTCGATGATCTTCGCTACCATCGGATGACGCACGACATCCTTGGCGGTGAAGTAGTTGAAGCTGATGCCTTTGATCCCTTCGAGAATGCGCTCAGCTTCTCTCAGCCCGCTGGTCACGCCCCTTGGCAAGTCAACCTGACTGCGGTCACCGGTAATGACCATGCGGCTACCTTGCCCAAGCCGGGTCAGGAACATCTTCATCTGCATGCCAGTCGCATTCTGAGCTTCATCCAGAACCACATAGGCATTGGACAGCGTTCGTCCGCGCATGAAGGCCAGTGGCGCAATTTCGATGCGCTTTTCTTCGATCAGCTTGGCCAGTTGCTTGCCCGGCAGAAAATCGTTCAGCGCGTCGTAAAGCGGCTGCATGTAGGGATCGACCTTGTCCTTCATGTCCCCGGGCAGGTAGCCGAGCTTTTCGCCCGCTTCCACCGCCGGGCGGCTGAGGATGATCCGGTCAACATGGCCGTTGATCATCTGGTTCACGGCCACAGCCACCGCAAGATAGGTCTTACCAGTGCCCGCCGGTCCGATTCCGAAGGCCAGTTCATGGGTGAAGAGAGCCTTGACATATTCTTGCTGTGCCTTGGTGCGCGGCTCTACCGTTTTCTTGCGGGTCTTGATCTCCAGGTCACCGGTCTGGAACATCTCCATCTGGTCGCCATCGCGCGCGCCTGTTCCTTCGTCCGAATTCCCTAGCCGCACGACTGCGTCAATATCTCCGGGCTCGATCGAGCGCCCCGACTCAGCCCGTTTGTAGAGCGTTTCCAGGGCCTTCGCGGCGTCGTCCCGAGCGCCGCCATGAACAGCCAGTGCATTGCCTCTGCGAACGATCTGCACGTCCAATAGATGCTCTATCTGCGCAATATTGCGGTCAAACTCGCCGCAAAGCTCGATCAGCAGTCGATTTTCAGGGAATTCTAGAACGCGCTCCAAAGGGGCGTCTGCGGGCGGAGGAGGCAGCGTGGTTGTCGCCAATGGGGTCTCCAGCATCGAGGTTGTGGAACCAGTGTGGCAACAGAGCGGGGCCAACGCAACCACTTGTGGGCGGTTGGGCGAGATTTCCCCATATCGTGATGAATTGTTCCGCAGAATGAAAAGGGGCGGTGCCGATCAGACACCGCCCGTTTTCTACAGATGCGATCTATTATCGCCGGTTGGGTACCCAGTCTCGGATACCGGCGGCACCTGCCCCGGCATCGCCAACAATAGAGCCCGGCGGTGCAATCGGGGTACAGACAGGCAAGCCAGTGACAGGGTCGCGGCGCGGGTCGATGTATCCCTCCAGGCCGTCATCGACGATCCAGTGCTGACACCCGTCCGGGTCCACCCAAATTCCGGCTTCCAGCTGTGTGAGGCTGCCTGCGTCGCGGCCCCGGTCATGTGCAATAGCATGCACCGGCGCAGGGTCGTTGGTGGGGGACACACCTTCGATCGTCTCGATACAGCCTGTCAGCACCAGGGCCGAGGCGAGCAGGGCAGACAGTTTCAGCGGTTTCAAAACACTCGTCATCTCGGTCACCTGTAGCACACGATTTCAACACGGCGGTTCTGCTGCATATTGGCAGCGCTGGTGTTCGGCACCCGCGGACGCCGTTCCCCATAGCCGATTTCGCGAGCCACGCGCGCCCCGACCGAGCGGGCCACAGCAGCGACAGACGCGGCGCGGCGCTGCGAGAGGCCCATATTGTATTCATCCGAGGCGCGGCTGTCGGTATGTCCGTAGATCGCGTAGGCAAAGGCCCCGGCGGAGCTAAAGAACTGTTCCAGATGCGCCCGCCCCGCTGCCGTTAGACGCGAACTGTCGGTCGCAAAAAGCGTATCGGTATTTGCAACGGCGCAGGTGTTCATCTCCATACAGACCGGCATACCGTTTTCGGGGTTCACCCGGCTGGTCATGTAACCTTCGACACCGCCATCTGCGACCCAGTGCATACACCCATCGGGGTCGATCCAGATCCCGGGCTCAATCGAGCCCGTTATCGCTCCGCCACTTTGGGCAGAGGCCACACCCGGTAGGGTCAACACTGAAACGAAGGCCACCAAAGCAGCCAGAAACACCGATCTCAAACCTGGACTTAAAACGCGCATCACCGCGACACCCCCTTTGGTTACCTTTACACATTCCCTTGGCGTGGCAGCGCCGGCTGGGAAAAGCCTATTTATTCGCAACAGTTTATCAATCCGCCGGTGTTTGGGAAGTCTGAAAAACGCCTGACCGGCGCTGTCAGACCGGAAACTTACCCGAATCAATCCCGTGCTTTGCTTGCCTCCAATCTGGCGAAATTTAGGCGGGAATGGGTTAACGGTGCGAAAACTGGCAGTGGTTGTTGCCCTGGCAAAGACAGTGTTGTCATGACCCTGGCACCGTTTCCCCTTTTGATCCCTTTCGCCTGATCGCCTTCACAGACCTTAACCGTTCGTTAAACTCTGGCGCATGAGTGGGGACGGATGGCCAGGTGAGAGCCATTCGAACCATTTCCCGGCCGAGCAGTGTGTTGGTTTCGCCCGTCTCAGGGCATGTAAAAAGGATTGGGGGAAATGAAAGCTACACGCAAATCCCTTGCGGCAGTTGCCGCTTTGTTACTGTCATCCAGCCCGCTTGTGGCAGATGGCTATCACGAACATGGCCACGGCCATTGGCATGGCAATGACGGACATGCGCATGAAAATGTGCAGGTTCAGCGGATCACCGTTACGATCAGCTGTTTCCGCGGCCCGTGGCAGGAGGTGATCTGGGACCGCCCAGAACCGGTCTTCGTCGATAGCCTTGTTGCGGCTGGCTATACCTTCCCCGAGGCACATGCGATCTCGGAACGGGTTTGTCGCGACATCGACGGGGTCGATGACCCCGGCCACAGTCAGGCGGTTCTGGCGCAGATCTTCAGGGAGTCACCGCCGCACGCCTCGCATCGGCATTTGCAGAACTAAACGCATGGCGGGGCGCTTATACCGCCCTGCCATGTCACCAAGCTCAGTCGGTGATCAGCTGTCCGGCCAATGAATTCGGCCCGCTTTCGATGATCCGAACCTTTTCGATCTGGCCAAGCAAATGCTCGGGCGCCAATGCGTGGACCGCGTGCAGATACTCGGACTTGCCGACCAACTGGCCGTCCAGCCGACCACGCTTTTCGAACAGAACCGACACTTCGCGCCCGACCATGCCATCCTGTGCAGCACGCTGCTGTTTGGTCAAAAGCGCCTGTAGCCGCTGCAACCTCTCATCCGCTACAGCGGCCTCGACCGGGGTTTTTTCGGCAGCCGGGGTTCCGGGACGGGCAGAGTATTTGAACGAGTACGCCTGCCCGTATCCGACGGCTTCCACCAGGTCCATGGTGGCCTGAAAATCGTCATCCGTTTCACCGGGAAAGCCAACAATGAAGTCGCCCGACAACAGCAAATCGGGGCGCGCAGCGCGGATGCGGGCAATCAGCCGGATATAGTCGGCAGCCGTATGCTTGCGGTTCATCGCCTTGAGGATGCGGTCCGATCCCGACTGAACGGGCAAATGCAGATAGGGCATCAGCTTGTCGCAATCGCCATGGGCGGCGATCAGGTCGTCTTCCATGTCATTGGGATGGGACGTGGTGAAGCGAATCCGGTCTAGCCCGTCGATCTTCGCCATCTCGCGAATGAGCCGCGCCAATCCCCATTCCCCGTCGGGACCCTCCCCGTGATAGGCATTCACGTTCTGGCCCAGAAGGGTGATCTCACGCACCCCGCGCTCAACCAACTCGTTCGCCTCGCGCAGCAGACGCTCGGCGGGACGGCTCACCTCGGCCCCGCGGGTGTAGGGCACCACGCAGAAGGCACAGAACTTGTCGCATCCCTCCTGCACGGTCAGAAACGCCGTGGGACCGCGCTTGGGCTTTCGCGCCTTTGGCAGATGCAGGAACTTGTCCTCTTCCGGGAAATCTGTGTCGAGCGCCTTTTCCCCCTGGGCCACGGCCCGAGCCATGGCAGGGAGGCGGTGATAGGTCTGCGGGCCGACCACCAGATCCACCATCGGCTGACGGCGCATGATCTCTTCGCCCTCGGCCTGTGCCACGCAGCCCGCAACGCCGATCTTAAGATCGGGATTGGCCTCGCGCATGGGCTTCATCCGGCCAAGCTCGGAATAGACCTTTTCGGCCGCCTTCTCACGGATATGGCAGGTGTTCAGCAGGATCATGTCCGCCTCTTCCGCGGTCTGCACCTGCACATAGCCTTCGGACCCGAGCGCCTCTGCCATGCGTTCGGAATCGTAGACGTTCATCTGGCAGCCATAGGTCTTGACGAACAGCTTCTTGGGCGCGGACATAGGGTGGGCTCCTGTCGGGTTTCAGGCCGCATGTATCGCATGCGACCCGCTGCTTCAATCCGGCCGGCGTGAGGCGTTTGCAAAATCGCAACCCTGAGGGCAGAGTATGCGCGGGCAGCAAGAACCGGAAACCGGCAAATGAACCATTCGTCCCTGGACCATTTCAAACGCCATGCCATAAGCACCCCCCTTGGCAAGGGCCCCTTTGCGATTGTCATCGCGGAGGACGCGACCGAGCTTGCCTCGACGCTGGATCACGTGACCCATTTGGGCTTTCGCCGGATTTTCCTTTTGCTGCCCGAGGATGTGGAGCTGCCCGAAACCTTGGCCGATCCTGATATCATCGACACGATCCGCCATCCCACCCGCCAACCCGGCACTGCGCAAACCATCGTCAATGCGCTCATCAAGCTGGTTCCGGGGGAATGGATTCACTACTGCTATAACGCGGAATACCTGTTCTTCCCATTCTGCGAACAGCGCCGGGTGGGTGAGGCACTGGCCTTTGTCACCGAAGAACGGCGCAATACGATCCTGGGTTATGTTGTCGACCTCTATGCCGAGGATCTGTCCAGATGCCCGAACGCGGTGTCGCTGGAAAACGCTCATCTCGACAGTTCGGGCTACTACGCTGAAACCCGGCGCAACGATAACGACGACGTGCTGGACCGGCAGCTCAATTTCTATGGCGGGCTGCGCTGGAGGTTCGAGGAACATGTTCCCGAAGCCAAACGCCGTATCGACCGGCCCGCGCTGTTTCAGGCCGTTGAAGGGTTGAGCCTGCGCGAGGACAACACCCTGTCTATCGAGGAAATGAACACCTATTCCTGCCCGTGGCACCATTCCATGTCAGCCGCGATCTGTTCTTTCAGGGTCGCCAAGGCCCTGCGCACCAACCCCGGTTCACGCCATGACGTGGACAATTTCCGCTGGCACAAGTCGACGCGGTTCTACTGGTCTTCACGGCAGCTGATGGAACTGGGTCTGATGGAACCGGGGCAGTGGTTTTGAAGGCAGCTACAGTCTGCCGGACTTGGCCCAGGCAATAGCATCCTCCAACCTGTCGTCGCCCCAGAAAACCTCGCCTCCCACGACGAAGCTGGGGGATCCAAACACCCCGAGTGCCATTGCCTGCGCCGTGTCACGCGCCAACGCATCCACGATCCGCTCCGATTGTGCGGACTCCAGAACCCGCGCGGGGTCCTGTCCGATTTCAGCAAGGCTGTCGGACAGATTGGGGTCCTCGCCCGCAGGCTGGCCCGCTTCGAACCATCGCCGATATGTTGCCTGCGTGTAAGCTTCGCCCCAGCCCTCCTCGGCCCCGAGCAACGCCACCTGATTGGCCAGAACCAGACCGGGCAGCGGATAGGGCGCGGGAAGCTTCGGGTGAAGACCGTAGCGGGGGGCGCGGCGTTCGATATCCCGCCACATATACGCGGTCTTCACAGGCTTGTCCTTGAAGGGAATGTTGTTCTGTTCCACCATCACGTGGCGAACGTTGAACGGTCGCCAGCGAATGTCGACACCTTCCCGTCGGGCGACTTCGGGAAGTCGCAAGATGGTCAGGTAGCTATAGGTGCTCCCTATGGAGTACCAGAAATCTATTTGTGTCATCGGGCCTCTCCACGCTGCAACATGTTAAATAGCTTAGCCTAAATTGCCCAAAACACAAAAAAGCGCGGCCCCGAGGGACCGCGCCAGGTTCAACGAAGGGATGCCTGACGGGAAATCAGGCAGGTTCACCCTCGATCGCCGGAACCCCGGCGTCAGAGGTGATCGCGATGCGGCGCGGTTTCAGCGCCTCGGGCACTTCGCGCACAAGGTCGATATGCAACATGCCGTTTTCATGGGTCGCGGCAGTGACCTTCACATGGTCTGCAAGCGTAAAGCGCTTCTCAAAAGCGCGGGTGGCGATGCCGCGATGCAGATAGGTGCGCGCGGTTTCGTCCTTTTCCTTGCGGGCCGCAACCACGAGCGCATTCTCGCGCTGCTCGACGCTCAGCTCATCGCCGGTAAAGCCAGCGACAGCGACAGAGATGCGATAGGCATTCTCGTCGATTTTCTCGATATTGTAGGGCGGATAAGTGCTGGTGCCGACATCCTGCGTCATCACTCGATCGAGCATATCTGCGACGCGGTCAAAACCGACGGAAGCACGGAAAAGCGGGGAAAAATCTTGGGTTCTCATGGGGTCATCCTCTTCTTTGAGCGATACCTGACTGTATGGGCGATCTGATGAGACCCGCCCGGGTGAAACATCCGGCCCCTGTCGCGGGCACCGGATAGATCAAGATTTGGGATGCGATCCCGCCCGCTTCAAGGGGTAACGCGGATGAAACGCGCACCAAGCTCGTCCTGACCGTTATTGCCCATGGTCAGGGTCCGCAAACGCGGAGCCTCACGCGAAAAAACATCGTCAGTGCGATCCAGAAGATCGAGAAGAGGTGCCAGACCGCCTTGCAGATCCGCCGCCAGCGCAACCGGATCGTCACGCCAATGCGCCATGGCCGATACGACCGATACAATGCCGGGATGTCCGCCGGTTGATACGAACACCGGCGACCCGGACGAGCCGGGCACAACATGGCAGCTAAGCACCTGCATCCGGCCATCGCCGGTTTCCACCGCACAGCCGTTCTCCAGCGACGCATGATCTTCCCGATCACGCCCGTAGGATACCACTTGCACCAGGTCGCCCTCTACCGCGCGGCCGCGCGCCGGGATCGGAACCACCTGATTGGACGGGATCGCGCGATCCAGCTCCAACAAGGCGATGTCCGTGCGAACCCGGTCCAGATCATCGGGCAGGTCGTATTCATAACCGGGATGCATCACCACCCGACGCACCCCGCGCAGGGCAATCGGCTGACCATTGCGCAGCCCGGCGCCAAACCGAAACCCGGCCTCGGGCAGCTGCTGGCCGGTTGTGGGATCGAACAGGCAATGGGCCGCCGTCAGAACCAGATCAGCAGCAATCAGCGTGCCGGTGCAAAACCCTGTCCCGGTGTCGAACCGACCCACAGCCTGCCATTGCCGATCCAACCCGTCGCCCGTCACCTCTTGCAAGGGCGGGCCGGCAGGCGCAATCGTCGGCAGGATCTGCGCTGAGGCCGCAGTGGTCATCAGAAGAAAAGCCAGCAAAACACGCATTTTTTGACTACCCCGGTTTCAGGTCGGGGCAAGGATGCCAGCGGACTGGGGCAGAAGTTTGACCCTCTAGCGCAGGATTGGGACAGGAATCTCGCGCTTGCCCTCGGCATCCAGTGCGGGCGGGCGTGGCCCCCCGGTGGCCCAATCCAGCAGCTCGACGGTATGGACAATCGGCACCTCGGTGCCCGATCCGATCTGCATCATGCACCCGATATTGCCCGCCGCGATGATATCGGGGTTCTTCGCCTCCAACGTGCGGATCTTGCGGGCCTTCAGCTTGCCGGAAATCTCTGGCTGCATCAGGTTATACGTTCCCGCCGAGCCGCAGCACAGATGCGGGTCCGCCGGTTCGACAACCCCATAGCCCGCGCGCCGCAACAGGTCCTTCGGGAAGGTCTTGATCTGCTGACCATGCTGCAACGAACAGGCCGCGTGATAGGCAACGGTCAGGCCCTTGTCAGACCCCTCTGGAAGATCGAGCTGCATCAGCAGTTCCGATATATCCATTGCGATCCCCGACACCGCCACCGCATCCTGTGCCAGCGGTTCGTTGCGGAACATGTGCCCGTAATCCTTGACCGTCGTGCCGCAACCGCTGGTGTTGATGACGATAGCATCCAAGCCGTCGCCATCCATCTCGGCCTTCCACGCTCGGATATTCTTCGCCGCCGAGCCATGGCTTTCCTTGGTCTTGCCCATGTGATGCGTCAGCGCCCCGCAGCAGCCCTGCCCATGCGGAATCACGACTTCACAGCCCAAACGCCGCAGCAGCCGGATCGTGGCGTCGTTGATATCGGTGTTCAGCGCCTTCTGCGCACAGCCGGTCATGAGAGCCACCCGCTTCTTCCGTTCGCCGGTCGCCGGGAACACCTGCGGATCGTCGTTTCTGCTGACCGGCGGGATCTGCTTGGGCGCCATCGCCAGCATTGCCTTGAGCCGCGCATCAGGCATCAGGAACGCGAAGGGCCGTCCGATCTTGGCCCCAAGCAGCGCCAGACGGAACCGCCCCGGATAGGGGATGATCTTGGCCAGCGTCCAGCGCAGCAGCCGGTCCATCAGCGGACGTTTGTAGGTCTTCTCGATATGGTCGCGCGCATGATCGACCAAATGCATGTAGTGCACACCTGACGGACAGGTCGTCATGCAAGCCAGACAAGACAGGCAGCGGTCCACATGCTTGACGGTCTTCTCATCCGCAGGCCGTCCACTTTCGAGCATATCTTTTATAAGATATATCCGCCCCCGCGGGCTGTCCAATTCATCCCCCAGAACCTGGTAGGTCGGGCAGGTCGCCGTGCAGAAGCCGCAATGAACGCAGGCGCGCAAAATCTCGTTCGACCGGGCAAGCCCCGGGTCTTTCAACTGGTCGTCTGTAAAGAAAGTCTGCATCAGCCCATGACCCCCGGATTCAGAATGCCTTTCGGGTCGAACTGACGGCGCAGACCCTCCGAGAGAGCCGCCACCGGGGCCGGATCGGGGTGAAAGACCGGGACCCGCCCGCGCGTTTCCTCGCTGGCCCGGATCAATGTCGCATGGCCTGCGAAATCGCCCAGGTCCGCCCGCAGGTCGGTGCCCTCTGGCACCAGGGCCCACACCAGCCCCCCGCCCCAGTCCATCAGCACATCGCCCCCGGCCCGTGCAGCGATCTCCGGCCCGTCCGAGGGCTTCACGGAAATCCGCCAGACATCGCCCGCGCGGCCATGGAACGACGCAACATCGCGCACCCATTGCCACCCTGCCTGCACACGGTCCGGGTCCGTTTCGACGGAGATGTCGCCCATATCTGCCAACACATCCCGCAGTTTGCCGGCGCGATAGGCAACACTGTCGGCGAACCCTTCCAGCCGCAGCATCGTCACCGGATGCCCGTCGATCCCGGCAGGCGTATGTGCAGCACCCGAAACCTCGAATGGCGACCCAAGCGCCTTGGACATTGCCGTCACTGCATCCGTATTGGACAGACCGTTGATCAGCACACAGGCCCGCGTCTCAATCCCCGGCAGCACCTTGAACGCCACCTCGCTCAGCACGCCGAGCGTCCCATAGCTACCAGCCATCAGCTTCACCAGGTCGTAGCCGGTGACGTTCTTCATCACCCGGCCACCATTCTTGATGATCGTCCCGCGCCCGTCGACGAACCGAACGCCAATAAGCGAATCCCGGCACGCCCCGACCTGAATCCGCCGTGGACCCGAGACATTGGCCGCAACCATGCCCCCGACGGTCGGCTCGCCCGACATCCCAAGCAACCCGCGATGATCCATTGGCTCAAAAGGCAGCCGCTGGTTCTCTGCCGCCAGCGCGGCCTCCACCTCAGCCAGGGGCGTGCCCGCTTTCGCCACGATCGTCAAAGCGCCGGGCTCATACAGCTCGATCCCCGACAGCCCGGCCGTGGACAGATCCTCGCCCATCACCGACCGCCCAATGGGCCGCGTGCCGCCACCGACGATGCGCAAGGCCCCTTCGGCCCCGGCCACCGCCTCACTCAGCTCTTGTTCGTCCCTCGGGCTCAGCATGAAAGCGCCCTTCCTTCTTCTTGGCAGAAATACTCCAGGGGGGTGCGGGGGGAGGATCCCCCCGCGGATCGACGCCGTCAGGCGGCGAAATCCCTATGCGACTGCGAAACCGACAACGGAAACACCTTGGCCGGGTTCAAAAGCCATTTCGGATCGAACACATCCTTCACCCGCATCTGAGCGTCCATGTCCGGCCCGGTGAATTGCGCCACCATCAGATCCCGCTTTTCGATCCCCACGCCGTGCTCGCCGGTCAGGCACCCGCCCACTTCGACACAGAGCTTCAGGATATCCGCCCCGAAAGCTTCGCATTTCTCCAGGTCGCCCGGCTTGTTTGCATCGAACAGGATCAGCGGGTGCATATTGCCATCCCCGGCATGGAAGACATTGCCCACATCCAGCCCGTATTCCTTCGACATCTCCCCGATCCGGCGCAGCACCAGTGGCAGGGCTGACACCGGGATCGTCCCGTCGAGGCACATGTAATCGTTGATCTGCCCCATGGCTCCAAAGGCCGATTTGCGCCCCAGCCAGATCCGCGCGCTTTCGTCGGCGGATTTGCTTTCGCGCAATTCCACGGGGTTATGCTTGCGGGCGATCTGGCTGATCACCCCAAGCTGCGCGTCGATCTCGGCGTCCGATCCCTCGACCTCCACGATCAAAAGCGCTTCGCAATCGGGGTATCCCGCGCCCGCAAACGCCTCGGTCGCGCGGATACAGGGACGGTCCATGAACTCGATCGCAACCGGCAGAACGCCCGCCTTGATGATGTCGGACACACATTCGCCCGCCACCTCGTTGCTGTCATATCCAATCAGCACCGGTCGCGCGCCCTCGGGCTTGGGCAGGATGCGAAGAGTGGCTTCTGTCACCACCCCAAGCTGGCCTTCCGATCCGCAAATCAGCCCCAGCAGATCCAGCCCGCCCGCATCCAAATGCGCGCCGCCGATCTCGACCACCGTGCCATCCATCAGCACCATCGTGACACCCATCAGGTTGTTGGTGGTCACGCCGTATTTCAGGCAATGCGCCCCGCCCGAGTTCATAGCGATATTGCCGGCAATGGCGCAGGCCAGCTGGCTCGACGGATCAGGCGCGTAGAAAAACCCATGCTCTTCAACCGCGCCGGTGACAGACAGGTTCGTGCGCCCGGTCTGCACCCGGATGATGCGGTTATCGTAGTCGGTTTCCAGAACCTCGTTCATCCGCGCCACGCCCAGGATCACGCTGTCGGCCGTCGGCAACGCCCCGCCCGCCAATGATGTTCCCGCGCCGCGTGGCACAACTGGAACACCCTCCTCGTGGCAGATCCTCAACACCGCTGCGACCTCTTTGGTCGACGAAGGCAAGACCGCTGCCAGAGGTGGGCAGCGATAAGCCGTCAGTGCGTCGCATTCATAGGCGCGTGTTTCCGAAGGGTCATCGATTACCGCATCTATTGGCAGCACCGCCTTCAGGCGCGCCACGATCCGGGCCTTACCCGACAAAATCGTCTGGTTCGGGGCTGGCATTTCCATGGCGATCCTCCCTAAATTTGGTAAACAAATATAACCAATTTACCGCTTTAGCAATAGAAAGCCCTCGGATATAGGGTTTCCAAATGAGATTTCTTGACCAAATCGCCCTCTTCACACCGTTTGATGCCCTCGCCACGGCGCTGATCTTCTGCGCGTGGGTCGTGCTCGGATGGCTAATCGAATCTTCGCGCCTGTCCCGACCTTCCGTCACGATCCTGATGATCGAATACCGCCGCGACTGGATGCGAGAGATGATTACCCGCCAGCCGCGCATCTTCGACGCGGCGATCCTGTCGAGCCTCAGGCAAGGCACAAACTTCCTCGCCTCCGCCTCGATGATCGCGCTTGGCGGGCTTCTGGCGCTTATCGGCAATGCCGAGCGGCTGCTTGGCGTGGCCGAAGACCTGACCCTTGGTGGCACGCCAACCATGGTTGTTGAGATCAAGCTGATGGCCACCGGCATCTTCCTGCTCTACGCCTTCCTCAAATTCGTCTGGTCGAACCGGCTGTTTGGCTATTGCGCCGTGCTGATGGCCGCCGTGCCGAACGAACCGGACGATCTGCGCACCCTGCCCCGCGCGATGCAGGCGGCCGAGGTCAATATCCGCGCTGCCTTCAACTTCAACCGGGGGCTCCGGGCGCTCTATTTCTCGCTCGGGTCGCTGGCCTGGCTGCTTGGACCATTGGCGCTGATCTGTGGCACGGCGGCAGTCAGCTACATGATCTGGTCGCGCGAGTTTGCTTCGCATTCCCGCCGCATCCTGATGGTCCCGCCCCAGTCAGCCCCCTAAGCCTCGCGCAAATGTCAGGTGACGGGCGTCCTGTGGCCTGCCACCCTGCCCACATGCGTGTCCTGCCCCTGTCCCTTCTGCTGCTTGCCAGCCCCGCCCTGTCCGACCCTGCCCGCATCCTAGGGGCCGAGGCCACGCGGGCACAAAGCGACTGGCGCTTTGATGTGACTTTAGAGCATGACGATACCGGCTGGGACGACTATGCCGATGGATGGCGGATCGAACTCTCCGATGGCACCGTGCTTGGCACACGCATTCTGGCCCATCCGCATGTGACGGAACAGCCCTTCACCCGGTCCCTGTCTGGCGTCGCGGTGCCGGAAGGAACCCGGTCGGTCCATATCCGCGCCCGCACCAACCAGACCGGATGGGATAATGAGACTGTCGCGCTCACACTGCCCTGATCCGCTTTCATCTTGGTCCAGAGACAGCGGAATAGTCGCCGCAGGCGACAGGGGCAAAGCCTCGCGAGCCTCCTAAGAAATCGACCACTGTCGGCGCGGGCCAAAGGCGCGGCGAATTTACCGCCGCCCCTCGCGCAACCACGCCGCCAGCATCAGAGCCGCCGCGATCAACAGGAACAGCCAACCGGCAATCAGTGGTGTCACAGTCACATCGGTGGTCAGGTAAGCCCCGCGCGGGGTCAGCCCGATCCAGCCGCGTCCAGCCGCGTTGCGCCCCTCCGACACCAGCCGGACATCCGGCACGCCGCCTTCCAACCGAAGCACGCCACCGCGCATGACATCGGAGAAGGGGTCCACCGCCGCGCCGCTGGCCAGCGTTTCCTCGAACTCTCGCGGTGCGGCGGGGCCAAGCGCGATGACCGCTTCCTCCTCGCCCTCGCGCAACCGGTAGAGCCCGGTTTCCGGCCCCGTCACCTCGCCTGTGAACCGGCCCGGTGCGGTTTCTTCCAAGGACAGTTCGTGCTCGGTTCCGTCAGGATAGGTCACCGTTACCGGGCCAACCGCATCGCCCAGGGTCTGCCGCGTGACAAAGATAACCTGCCCATCCGCATCGGCGCGCAGGGCTTCTTCCTCCAGCTCGGGCTCGCCCATCATCCAATGCGCAAGCCGCCTGAGCAGTTCCAGCTGTGGCCCGCCGCCCTCATAGCCTCGGTCCCAGAGCCACGCGTGATCGGATGCCAGCAGCGCCACGCGCCCCTCGCCCACCCGGTCCAGCATCAACAGCGGGCGTCCCTCTGCCCCGGTCATGACCGTATTGCCGCTTTCCTCAATCAACTCGATCTGGCGCAGCCAACGCCCCCATGGCGCGTCACTGTCAGGCAGGGCCGTGTGTTCCGAGGCCAGCCCACGCGTCACCGGGTGGCGTTCGCCAAGCTCCGAGATCTCTGGCAAGTAAGCCTGTTCCATCACTTGCGCCGTGGGGCGGCCCGGCATGATATCTGCCAAGGGCGTGCGGTAGAGCGAAGCGGCAGAGGCAAATTCCGGCCCCGTCGCCATCAGAAGCGCCCCGCCGCGTTCCACGTATTGGCGCACGTTATCCAGATAGACCATCGGCAGGATGCCCCGCCGCTGGTATCGGTCGAAGATCACCAGATCGAACTCGTCGATGGTTTCCAGAAAAAGCTCGCGCGTGGGGAAGGCGATCAGGCTCAGCTCGGTCACCGGCACGCCATCGTTGCGATCAGGCGGACGCAGGATGGTGAAATGCACAAGATCCACCGCCGGGTCGGATTTCAGCAGGTTGCGCCATGTGCGCTGGCCGGGATGCGGCTGGCCAGAAACGAGCAGAACCCGCAGCCGGTCCCGCACCCCGTTGATCTGCACCACGGCGGCGTTGTTGCGGTCGGTCAGTTCCCCCGGCGCTTCCGGCAGATTGAACTGGATCACGTTCATCCCCGCATGTGGCAGCACCAGCGGCAGATCCAGATCCTGCCCCGTCGGAACCATGAATGTGCGCGGCGCGTCCCCGTCGATGGAAATTTGCAACTCAGCCCGCGCGGGCAGATCCCCCGGCACCGCGCCGTCATCGTCAATGCGCAGGGTCATGACGAATTCCTCGCCCAGAATGGCGAAAGAGGGCGCATTGCGGACGATCAGCCGCCGGTCCCAGTCACTGTCCCGCCCGGTGATCAGCGCATGAAGTGGCGCGGGTAAATCGGGCGCAAGGTCGAGATCATGAATGCGCCCATCAGTGACCAGAATGGCCCCGGCGATCCGCGCGCGCGGCTCTTCCGCCAGCAGCTCGGTCAGCGCCGCCATCGCCAGCGTACCCTGATTGTCGGCGGCATCCGCAACCCGTGCCTCGCGCAGCTCCATCCCCAGATCGGCCACCTCGCGGCGGATCGAGGCAATCGCCTCTTCGCTTTGGTCGGGCCGGTCGGAAATACGTTGCGAGGCGCTTTCGTCAATGACCAGAAGCACGATATCGCTCAGCGGCTCCCGCTCCTCGTTTTGCAGCGCCGGATTGGCCAGGGCGACCAGCAGCGCCAGCCCCGCAAGCCCGCGCAACCACCAGCCGGGCAAGCCCCGCCAGACCTGCAAGGCCAGCAACGCCAGAACCGCGCCCGCCAGCCCCCAGATAAGGGGCCAGGACAGCAGCGGGTCAAAGAGGATGGATCCCGCCATGTTCATTGCCCCAACCGTTCCAATAGTGCGGGCACATGGACCTGATCGGATTTGTAGTTACCGCTCAGCACATGCATCACCAGATTGACGCCGAAGCGCAGGGCAATCTCCCGCTGCCGCTCGCCCGTAAAACCGCGCCCCACCGGGAACATCGGCTGGCCCGAGGGCGTCATGGCCCAGGCTGCAGCCCAGTCATTGCCGCCGATGATGACCGGCGTCACACCATCGTTGAGGTTGCGAAAGGGCATCCCCTCGACCTGCTCGGCATCAGGCGGCGCGGCCTCGACCCAGACATCGCGGCCCAGATGACGACCCGGAAAATCCTGTAGCAGGTAAAAGGCACGGGTCAGAACATGATCATCGGGGATCGGCTCCAACGGCGGAATGTCCAAGGCTTGCGCCAGTTCCCGCAAACGGCGGCCATTTGGCGTACCCGCGCCGAACGCCCCCACATCTGAGTCACGCGTATCGAACACGATCATGCCGCCGCCGCGCAAATATGCGTTAAGCCGCGCATAGGCCGCGTCCGAGGGGATCGGTTGATCGACACTTATCGGCCAGTAAATCAGCGGAAAGAAGACCAGCTCATCGCTTTCCAGGTCCACGCCTATCGGCGCGGCAGGCTCGACAGAGGTGCGGCTGGTCAGCGTCAGCCCCAGCCCCCAAAGCCCGGCGCGAGAGGTCTCGTCCAGCTGTTCATCCCCGGTCAGAACATAGCCAAGGGTGATCTCGGACGTGGCCAGAAGCGCAAGGATATCGTCGTCGCTGAGATCCTGCGCATCGCTTGGATGGGCTAGGAGCGCGGCCATCAAGATCGCCGCCCCCCGCGCCACACCGGTCAAGCGCCCCGACAGCCAAAGCGCGGCAAGCGAGTCGATCAAAAGCAGAACCAAAGACGCGACCAGAAGATAGGGTGACAAGTCTTGCGTCTCGATCACGCGCAGTCCCTCAACCGGCACGTCACTGGGCCAATTGGCCTCTGTCAGCACCGTATCCAAGGCAATCACATTGCGCGCAACGCGCCGATCCGACCCGGAATAAAGCCCCGGCAGCAGCGTGGCCGATAGCGGCGCATTCGCCAGGTCTGCCCCGGCGACCCCCGGCAGGTTCTCCGCATCCCGGCGCTGACCATAGGCGTCCAGCACAACGTCGGGCACCCAGGTCGTGCCCGCCAGATCAGCGGCATCCGGGTCCAGCGGCCGGGTCGAGATCGCCAGCCGCTCCAGCATCTGCACGAACAGGCCCGACAGCGGCAGGCTCGACCATTCCGCATTGGCGGTGACATGGAACAGCACCACCTGCCCCTGACCCAGACGGCTGCGCGTCACCAGCGGTGTGCCATCTGCCAGCGCCGCGATGGTGCGCTCGGCCAGTTCCGGATCAGGCTGTGCCAGGACTTGTGCGCTGACCAGCACATCCTCGGGGATCGGCAACCGGAAAAAGGGCGAGCTTTCGTCAAAGACCCTCAGCGCCTTGGGTTCGCCCCAGCTCATTGCACCGCCAACGGTGCGCCCCCCTTCCCGCAGGCGTACGGGCATCAAGGGATCGGCCGTCTCACGCGCCAGATCCGACCCCGCCAACCGTGGCCCCGCAAAGCGCACCAGCATTCCGCCCCGGTCCACCAAGGCTTGCAGCTCTGTGTCTTCTTCGGGCGACAGCCGTGCCACATCGGCCAAGATGATGACATCCGGGTTCGCCAGCAGCATGTCTGCCAGCGCCACTTCCAACAGGTCCGCCGTGGGCGCCAACGCTTGCCGCAGATAGTGCAGCGGCGACAAAAGCTCCTGCCCCTCCTGATCGGCCGTGCCCGCAATCAGGCCCACCTGACGGCGTTGAAGCGCGTCATCGGTCAGGGTCACGGCCCCGGCACTGCGTTCGCCCGCGATTTCGAAACGGTTCATCCGGTTGCGAAGTTCCGGCGGCAGCTCGAGCTCCAGCTCAGCCACCGTGTCGCCAGCGGCAAAGGCCATCACGCCGCGCGCCAGTTCCCTTTCAATCCCGGCGGGATCGAGGCCAAAGCCCTGCACCGTCACCTCCCGGTCTCCCGCCCCATCCAACCTCTGAGCAGCAAGGCGGATCACCCCGTCTTCAAACCGGGGCGGTCCAAGCGCCAACAGACTGCGACGGCCTTCGAAAGCCGCCACTGGCCCGGCCTGCTGCAATCGGTCCAGCAATGCGGCTCGGCCCTCATGCGCCAGCCCGTCAGAGAACCAGAAAGTCTGAACGCCGGCCTCAATCCCCTCGGCCCAGGCCAAACCCGCCCCCATGTCCGGTGCAAACGGCGCGGGGGTCAGGTTGTCCAGACGCGCAATCCAGACATTCGCCGATTGAAACGGCATATCTCCGACCGGCGGCAGGTCGGTCAGTTGCACCAGGGCCACCGGACGCCCTTCTCGGCCCGCTTCTTCGATCAAGGCACGCGCCCGGTCGAGCCGGGCAGGCCAGTCACGCGCGGACGCCCAAGATCCATCCATCAGCACCAGCAAAGGCCCATCCTGATCACTGGCCTGCTGCGGATTAAGAACCGGCCCGGCGAACCCGACGATCGCAGCGGCGACGGCAAGGATGCGCAGAAGCAGCAGCCACCAGGGCGTCTTGTCGGACTGGCTGTCTTCGTCCTTGAGACCGATGAGCAGCGCCACACCGGGAAACCGCCGCAGGATCGGGGCGGGGGGCACCGCCCGCAGCAGCCACCAAAGGATCGGGAGTAAAACCAAGGTCAGCAGCAGAAGCGGGGAGGTAAAGGCAACGGGTCCGATCATGTTGCCACCCTTTCCACGAAGCGCCGGGAAGCCTCTTCGAAGAGGCTTGCAAATTCCTTCGAAGGAATTTGACCCGCGCCCCGGGCGGGTTCCGCCTTCCACAAGGCTCGGCGCCGCGCTCGGGATGGCGCGCCCGAACGCTCTTCGAAGAGCGTTTCAATGCCCTTCGAAGGGCATTCGTCACCGCAAACCGCCATCACGTCGCTCCCTTTTCCAGCGCTCGGTAGAGCCAGAGCAGGCTCGGCTCTGCCGCATCGCTTGTGTGGTGGCAGTGATAGCGCCAGCCGGTGCGCATCGCCATCTGACTCAGTTGGTCCTTTCGGGACGCGAGCCGCTTCAGATAGGCCGTCCGCAACCCGCCAGCCTTCAGCGTCTCGAAGCGCAGCCCACCCGCCATGCTTTCAAACACCGTGCGTCCATCGAAGGGAAAGCTTTCCTCATCAGGATCCAGCACCTGCACCAAGGCGCCCTTTACGCCCCGGTCAGCGGCTTGCCCCAAAGCCCTTTCCAACGGCCCCAGATCACCCAGAAAATCCGAAAAGAACACCGCCCGCGATCCGGCAGGCAGGATCTGCGGGGCTGGAGCGCCGTAATCCACCGTCTCGCCCGTCTCCATCAACGCTGCGGCCACCCGCATCAGCTGCGCCTCACCACTGCGCGGCGGTTCCGCCAAGTGGGTAAGCCCCACCCTCTCGCCGCCCCGCACAGCCAGGATCGCCAGGGCCATCGCCAAGGTCTGCGCCCGACGCAGCTTTGACGGGCGCGTTTTCGCCCCGGAATAGCTCATGCTTTGGCCGTCATCGACGCCGATCATCACCGATTGCGCTGCTTTCCATTCAGTCTGCCGCACGAAGAGCCCATCCGCCCGTGCCGACCGCCGCCAGTCAATGGCGCGCAAGCTGTCGCCTGCCTCGGCGCTGCGATACTGCCAGAACTCATCGCCCATCCCGTGCCGTTTGCGCCCGTGTTCGCCAAGCAGGATCGTCGCCGCCAGATGCTGCGCATCGGCCAGCAGGGCCGGCAGGCTGCCCGCGACCGCCTCGGACCGGGACCGAAGCGTTTCGGCTGTATGAAGCGTGGGTTGGGTCAAGCGGCGGCCTCAGAACGCGTGGCCTGCGCCGTCACCGTGTCGATCACCGCCTCCAGCTCTATGCCTTCGGCCCGCGCCGCGAAACTCAGAGCCATGCGGTGCGACAGAACAGGCCGCGCCATCGCCGCCACATCCTCGGGCGACGGCGCAAGCCGCCCATGCCCGGCAGGGACCGCCAACTCCGGTCTCGAAGTCTTCGATCTCTCGGTCGAAGGCAGCCCGCTCGACGTGTTCCTC
>NZ_JBPBBA010000016.1:0-75752 GCF_050896395.1 Nioella aestuarii
CGCGCGGCGGGGTTTGTCATCTCGCGGGCCGGACGGGCGGGGGCCGCCACCGGGTTTCGGCGCGCGCGGCATCGAGGAAAAATCCGGCGCGCTGTCCATGGCGCGCACTGTTATGCCCTCATCCAGTACCGCTCCATTTCCGAAGGCGCTTGCGAATTTGGCCGCACTCGCCTCGGTCAGTTCCACGAAGGTTTCCGACTGCTGCACCCGGATTGCACCGATAGAGTCCTTGTCGAGATTGCCAGCGCGGCACAGAAGCGGCAGCAGCCAGCGCGGCTCGGCCCGATCGCCCGCACCGACCGACAAAGCGAACCAGCGGCTGGGGCCAAAGGGCTTGCGGTCTTTGGGGGCCGGGCGCGCATCGGGGGGGCTGAGATCCTCGGGCGCGGAGTGGCGACTGCGATAAAGCCTCAGATAGGCAGCGGCCACAGCCTCAGGGCTGTGCATCTCCAGCAGGCGGGCGGCAAAAGCGGCCTGATCCTCGGTGGTCTCTTCTTCCCATGCGGGATCGTTCAGCAGACGGTCCTCATCCTGCCGCAGAATGTCGTCGGCAGAGGGCGGCACCGTCCATTCCGCCGTGATCTTGGCCCATTTCAGCAGGCGTTCGGCCTTCTTGACGATCTTCGGCGGCACGATCAGTGCGGAAATGCCCTTGCGCCCGGCGCGGCCGGTGCGGCCAGAGCGGTGCAAAAGCCCTTCGGCGTTCGAAGGCAGATCAGCGTGGATCACCAGTTCCAGATTGGGCAGGTCGATGCCCCGCGCGGCCACATCGGTTGCCACGCAGACCCGTGCGCGCCCGTCGCGCATGGCTTGCAGCGCATGGGTGCGCTCGCTTTGGCTCAATTCGCCCGACAGGCTGACCACCGAAAAGCCCCGGTTGGCGAAGCGCGCGGTCAGGCGGGCCACAGCGGCGCGGGTATTGGCGAAAACGATGGCGTTTTCCGCCTCGTGATAGCGCAGCAGGTTGATGATGGCGTTTTCCGCATCGACTTCGGCCACGCGCAGGGCCTGATAGGTGATGTCGGCGTGTTGGCGCCCCCCGGTCTGGGTGCTGACGCGGACGGCGTCGCGCTGGTAGTGCTTTGCCAGTGTCACGATCATCGGCGGCACTGTTGCCGAGAACATCAGGGTGCGTCGATCCTCGGGGGCCTCGCCAAGCATGAATTCAAGGTCTTCGCGGAAGCCCAGGTCCAGCATCTCGTCGGCTTCGTCCAGAACCACGGCGCGAAGCTGGCTCATGTCGAGCGTGCCGCGCTGGATGTGGTCGCGCAGACGGCCGGGTGTGCCCACAACGATATGCGCGCCGCGTTCCAGCGCCCGACGTTCATCGCGGAAATCCATGCCCCCCACACAGGATGTCACCCGCGCACCCGCCTTGGCATAAAGCCAGCTCAGCTCGCGCATCACTTGAAAGGCAAGCTCGCGGGTTGGCGCCACGACCAGCGCCAGCGGCGCTTCTGCAGGGCCCATGAACTCTGCGTCTTCCAGAAGGGTAGGTGCGATGGCAAGCCCAAAGCCTACGGTCTTGCCCGAACCGGTCTGCGCCGACACAAGAAGATCGGAAAACTGCAGCTCAGGGTCCGTGACGGCCTCTTGCACGGCGGTAAGGGTGTCATAGCCACGCTCGGCGAGGGCATCAGCAAGGGTCTTGATCATAGGAAGAGACGGTCCATCAGGGCAACGCTGGGCTCTATGCCCGCGGAAAGCCGGACCCCTACCTGCATGGGCAGAGAATGTATAGGGGGAATCGGAGTGAAATCAGGCCGCGCGACGCGCCGCCATGATCCAGATACCCATAAGGAGCAGAGAGAAGATGGCATTGTAATTGGCCATGGAGAGGCCGAAAAGCTGCCAGGAAATCTGGTCGCACAGAACGATGGCCTCGCCGCAATTGGGGTCGAGCAATCCGCATTCCGCGCTGGCCAGATCAACGCCGCGAGAGGTGCAGGAGGCCGGGCCGATCCACCAGCCACGTTCCACGCCGGAATGGAAAATGCCAAGCCCCGTGGACACAGCCATGTTCAGCACGCCAACCCAGGCGATTAGCGCTTTGGGAATGGCCAGTCCGATGACACCCAGAACGATGCCGATCCGATGCGGCCAACGCTGCCAAAAGCACATCTTGCAAGGCGCCACACCGACCACATACTGGAAAAACAGGGCCCCGAAGAACAGCCCGGCAGAGCCGAGTGCCGCCAGGAGGATCAGGTTGCGCCGTGTGAGAGTGCTGAGGAAGTTCATAGGAATTTCACCACATAGAATCCGCCCAACAGCAGTATCACGAAGAGAGTGAACATCAACCCGAGCCGACGTTCAATGAAGTCACGAATTGGTGCGCCGAATTTCCACAGCAGGGCCGCAACGATGAAAAAGCGCAGGCCGCGTGCGATGACGCTGGCAACCATGAACACGCCAAGGTTCAGCTGCGTGACCCCCGACATGATCGTAATCACCTTGTAGGGGAAGGGCGTGACGCCCGCGATCAGTACCGCCCATGCGCCCCATTCGTTGTAACGGGTGGCGAATTCTTCGAAATAGGCGTCCTTGCCGTAGAACTCGAGCACAGGGCGACCCACGGTCTCGAACAGGCCATAGCCAATGTAATAGCCCATGAGCCCGCCAAGCACCGAAGACACGAGACAGACGGTGGCAATCAGGAAAGCGCGCCTGGGCACCGCGATAATCATCGGGATCATCAGAATGTCGGGCGGGATCGGAAAGACAGAGCTTTCAAGAAAGGACACGATGGCCAGCGCCACAAGCGCGTAGCGATGTTCGGCAAGGCTGATTGTCCAATCGTAAAGTCTGCGGATCATATGCTTCTCCTGAAAACGTCCGATGGCGATGCCTGATCCGGCGGCGCGGGTCAAGCGTGCTGCGGCAGGAGATGGGGTTTGCGATGCGGCCAGGACGCGCTATGCCCAATAGGCGGGCGGTTATGATCCCGCAAGTGGAGGGGAGGCAGACCATGACGGTCATCATCGCGGGCGCAGGCATTGGCGGGCTCAGCCTTGGGCTGACGCTGCATGAGGCGGGCATCCATTTTCACATTGTCGAGGCGGTGGAAGAGCTGAAGCCGCTCGGCGTGGGTATCAACCTGCAGCCCCATGCGGTGCGGGAACTGTTTGAGCTGGGGCTGGAAATGCAGCTTGACGAGATCGGGTTGCGCACCAAAGAGGTTGCCTATTTTTCTCAGCAAGGCGGGCTGATCTGGTCAGAGCCGCGCGGAAAAGGGGCGGGCTATCGCTGGCCGCAATATTCGATCCATCGGGGGGAGCTGCAATTCCTGCTTTATCGCGCGTTGATCGAGCGGTGCGGGCCAGATGTCATCACCACGGGTGCGGCGCTGGCGGGCTGGGAGGAAGACGCCCATGGCGTTGTGGCGCATCTGGTCAACCGTCGGACGGGCAAGGCACTGCCCGATCTGCACGGGCTGATATTGGTGGGTGCGGATGGCATCAATTCGACATTGCGCGCCGCGCTTTATCCCGATGAAGGCCCGGCCCATTGGCGTGGAAACATGATGTGGCGCGGCGTGACGCGGGCGAAAAGCTTTCTGACCGGGCGGACGATGGCGATGGCAGGCACTGCGGATCGCAAGTTTGTCTGCTACCCGATCCAGGAATTTGACGACGGGGATCTGCGCGTCAACTGGATCGCCGATCTGGCGAAGCCTGCGGACTATCAGTGGAATCGCCAGGACTGGAACCGTGAAGGACACTTGCATGATTTCGCTGATCATTTCGCGGAATGGCGCTTTGACTGGCTGGATATACCAGCGCTGATCCGCGACGCGGAAGGCATCTGGGAATATCCGATGGTCGACCGCAATCCGCTGCCCCGATGGAGCCATGGGCGCGTGACCCTTCTGGGTGATGCGGCCCATGCGATGTATCCAATCGGGTCGAACGGCGCGACGCAGGCCATTCTGGATGGGCGTGTGCTGGTGCGTGAGATGCTGAAAGCGGGTCAGACCGAGGCGGCATTGCAAGCCTATGACGACGATCGCCGCGAGGCGATGAACGCGCTTGTGCTGGCCAATCGGGGGGATGGGCCGGATGTGGTGCTGGATAAGGTGGCCGACCGGGCACCGAATGGGTTTGGCGATATCTCTGAGGTGATGAGCGCGGCCGAGCTGGCCGAAATTGCCGGGGCCTACAAAAAGATCGCGGGGTTCGATGTGGAACGGCTGAACGCCCGGCCCGGGATCATGGCGCTGTAGCGACAGGGGCGGCTGGCGATCGGTCTGGTTGGGGTGAGGACGGGCATTGCAATGCGCGTTAAGGCGCTTCGAAGCGCCTTTGCGCATCTTCCGGGTCACCGCGAAAACTGCAGGGCGGATAGGTTCGGGCTGACCCGATCAACCGTCAGGAGTCCTGTAATGCAGCTTGTCTTTCACCCGCTAGACCCCGCTTTTGTCACCTCAGTCAGGTCCGGCGGCCCCGATGCCAATGGCCAGCCTGCGGAAACGGCGATCTCGGATGGGCAGGGTGTGCCGTGCCGGTCCTGCCTGCGCGATGTGCCGCAAGGTGAACCCTACCTGATCCTCGCCGCGCGGCCCTTTCCGAAACCGCAACCCTATGCAGAACTTGGGCCGATCTTTCTGTGTGCAGGCGACTGTTCGCCCTGGGACGGGCCGGGGCTGCCGCCGATCCTGCACACATCGCCCGATTATCTGCTAAAGGCTTATTGCCGGGATGACCGGATCATCTACGGCACCGGCCAGATCACCAGGTCCAGCGAGATAGAGAGTTACGCGGCACAGCTTCTCAGCCGGGGGGATGTCGCCTATGTTGATGTCAGATCGGCCCGCAACAATTGCTTCCAGACAAGGATCACGGCAGCGCCATGACACCCAAATACGACCGCATCCCTGAAATTGCGCTGGACTGGCACCGCCGGGGCAAGGGCGCTGCGCTGGCCACTGTGATCGAAACCTGGGGCAGCGCGCCGCGGCCTGTGGGCAGCCAACTTGTGGTGTCGGGCGAGGGCGAGATGGAAGGCTCGGTCTCCGGCGGCTGCGTAGAGGGTGCTGTGGTAATCGAATCCATTGACTGCCTGGAGGGCGGCACGGCCACTGTGCTGGAATTCGGGGTCGCCGATGAGCAAGCCTTCGCTGTGGGACTGGCCTGTGGCGGGCGCATCCGGGTGCTGGTGGAACCCGTTGGCCGGGTGATCCCGGTCGAGATGTTGGAGGCGCTGGTCGATGCCCGTGCCGCGCGTGAACAGGTGGCATATGTCGTCAACCCTGACTCCGGCGCGCGCCGTCTGGTGACAGGGGGGGGCGATGCGCTGGAGGCCGAGATCAACGAGCGGTTTCGCAAGGATAAATCGGGGTTCGAGGGCGACTGGTTCATCGGCATCCACAACCCGCCCCTGCGTATGGCCATCGTGGGGGCAGTTCATATCGCGCAGGCATTGGTGCCGATGGCGCGGCTTGCGGGCTATGACCCGGTGGTGATCGACCCGCGCCCTGCCTTTGGCGCAGAGGCTCGGTTTCCGGGGGAAACTCTGATCGAAGACTGGCCGGACGAAGCGCTTGCAGGCTATGGGCTCGACCCGCGAACAGCTGTCGTGACATTGACCCATGATCCCAAGCTGGATGACCCGGCGATTAAGGCGGCCCTTGGGTCTGACTGCTTTTATCTGGGATGCCTCGGTTCGACACGCACCCATGCGAAGCGGATTGAGCGGCTGAAAGACGCCGGGTTTTCCGACGCCCAGATCACCCGCATCCATGGCCCTGTGGGGCTTGATATCGGGGCACAGGGGCCGGCGGAAATTGCCATTTCGATCATGGCGGAAATCACCACAAGGCTCCGCAAGGAATGAGATTTGGCCCGGTTCCCCTTCATGTGGCCGAGGGTGCCATCCTGGCCCATTCGGTGCAGCTGGCCAAGGGCAGACTGCGCAAGGGCCGGGTGCTAAGCGGCGACGATATTGCCACGCTCGCTGCCAACGGACTGACCCGCGTGACGGTGGCACAGCTTGACCCCGGTGACATCGAGGAAAACGAGGCAGCGCGTCGTCTGGCGGCGGCGCTGGTGCCAAACCCGGACGCAGCGGGGTTGGAACTGCAAGAAGCTTTCACCGGCCGCGTCAATATCCGGGCAACGCGCGCGGGCGTGGTCGAGATCGACGTGGCGGCGGTTGAAGCGTTGAATGCGGTCGATCCGATGATCACGCTGGCAACAGTGCCGCGCTGGCAGCGCGCCTGGCCGGGGATGATGGTGGGGACAGTCAAGATCATTGCCTATGGCGTTGAAAATAATGCGCTTTGCCGCGCAGAGGATGCTGCGCGATCCGCGATTTCGATACGGCCGGTGGAGGTGCAGAGTGCCGGGCTTATCGTCACAGAGGTGCCCGGTGATCCGGTGCACCCGGATGACAAAGGCATTCGTTCGGTCACGGGGCGTCTGGAGGCGCTTGGCATATCGCTCGACGCCTTGCGGATCGTGGCCCATGACTCAGAAGCGATCAGGGCGGCGCTTGCCGATTTGCCGGGCGCGCTAAAGCTCATCCTCACCGCCTCGGCCACCTCTGACATCCACGATGTAGCCCCCTCGGCGGTGGTCGCGGCAGGAGGCCAGATCACCCGCTTCGGGATGCCGGTCGACCCCGGAAATCTGCTGTTTCTGGGGCAGATCGGACCAGCGCCGGTGATTGGCCTGCCGGGATGTGCTCGTAGTCCCGCGTTGAACGGGGCCGACTGGGTGTTAGAGCGCGTGGCCTGTGGGGTTCCGGTCAGCGCCGCTGATATATCAGCCATGGGCGTTGGCGGTCTGCTCAAGGAAATTCCCACCCGCCCGCAGCCCCGTGCGGGGCGCAACCCTAACGGGTAGCAGGCGGCGGAAACGCTCAATTTTTGACCATTCAAAAAAATTTCATTTGTCCTTCAACGATTCCGTGCTTGGATAAACCCATAACCAAGGGAGGAATTTCATGACCCAGGTCACGATGACCGTGAACGGGAAATCCGTTTCCGGTTCCGTAGAAGGGCGCACTTTGCTGTCCGAGTTTATTCGCGAGGGACTACGATTGACCGGCACCCATGTGGGCTGTGACACCAGCCAATGCGGTGCTTGCGTGGTTCACGTGAACGGCCAGCCGGTGAAAAGCTGCACTATGCTGGCAGCGGAAGCAGAAGGCGCCGACATCAAAACCATCGAGGGCATGGCCAATGCAGATGGCTCGCTCTCCACAGTGCAACAGGCGTTTCAGGACCACCACGGCCTGCAATGCGGCTTCTGCACACCGGGCATGGTGATGAGCGCATCGGCACTGCTGGCCGAGAACCCCAAGCCGACTGAGGCCGAGGTGCGCGCCTATCTGGAAGGCAATATCTGCCGTTGCACCGGATACCACAACATCGTCAAGGCGATCATGGCTGCAAGCGGTCAGGAGGTTGCCGCGGTGGCCGCAGAATGAGGGGGGCTGTGCTTGCCATTGCCGCGACTGCTCTGGTTCCGGCAATGGCCCATGCAGAAGGGTTTTCCTCTGGCTATGTCACCGGCTTCAACTCTGATGCCGAATGCATGGACATGGCCCGCACCTCGATGGATGCCCATTTCCGCAATCATGGAGGAACGCCCGACACGGGCGAGGCCAGCTTCTCGGTCTTTGGCTTCGATGTGCCGCCGGGACGGACGCAAGTGGCGATCATCTGCACTGAGGATCAGGGCCGCTACACCGCGACCGTGACCGGCTACAGCCTGCAGCAAGATGGAACGCGGCTTAGCACGGTTGAAGCGATGCTTGACCTTCTGGAAGGGATCGCGCCGACCGGCAGCAAGTGATGATCGAGCGGGAGTGACCCGCAGGATGGGAGGATTGATGCCAAGACCCGTGTTTCTCGCTGCATTGCTGGCCCTGACAGCCGGCGCCGCTCTGGCCGATAATTTCGGCAATATCGATCTGCGGTCGGTCGAGAGCCAGCAGCTGTGCATGGAACGGGCCCATCAGGCGCTCGTGATCCTTGCAGCGGAGAACGGGTCGGACAATCCCGACATCACGCAAGGCAGCTGGAGCACGTTTGGCTGGGACTTTCCACCGCGTGCCATGGATATCTCGATCATCTGCCCGGATATCGACGGGGTGACATACCCGTTCGCCACCGGCCACACAACCGGCGACGGCAATGATCCAGGTGACATGATCGAACGGCTGGCGGAGATCTTTAACAAGTTATGACAGGCCCACGCCCGCGGGAGGCGGACGAAGGGCAGCACATAAATAAGGGAGGTTACCATGCCAAAGGATAGTGGCATCGGCGCAAGTTCAAAGCGTCGAGAGGACGTCCGGTTCCTGACGGGAACTGGCAATTACACCGATGACATCAACATGCCCGGCCAGGCTTACGTGCATTTCCTGCGCTCTGATGTGGCCCATGGACGGTTGAACAAGGTTGACACCTCTGTCGCGGCGGAAATGCCCGGCGTGGTACGTGTCTTTACCGGTGCGGATTTCGAAGGCGTGGGCGGTCTGCCCTGCGGTTGGCAAGTCACCGATAAGCACGGCAACCCGATGCAGGAACCGGCCCACCCGGTTCTGGCGCAGGGTAAGGTCCGCCATGTGGGCGACCCGATTGCCGCCGTGGTGGCCGAAACCGCCGCACAGGCGCGCAATGCCGCCGAGGCGATCGAGCTTGATATCGAGGAACTGCCCGCCGTCATCGACATGAAAGAGGCGGTGAAGGAAGGGGCAACCAAGGTCCATGACGACCTAGAGTCGAACCTGTGCTACGACTGGGGCTTCGTCGAGGAAAACAAGGCAGCGGTGGACGAGGCGTTTGAAAAAGCGGCCCATGTCACCACCCTGGAACTTGTAAACCAGCGGCTGGTTGCCAACCCGATGGAACCGCGCGTTGCCGTGGGCGACTACAACCGCGCCACGGGCGATTCCACGCTTTACACCACCAGCCAGAACCCGCATGTGATCCGGCTTCTGATGGGCGCCTTCGTTCTGGGCATTCCCGAACACAAGCTGCGCGTCGTGGCCCCCGATGTGGGCGGCGGCTTTGGGTCGAAGATCTTCCACTACGCGGAAGAGGCGTTCTGCACCTTTGCCGCCAAGGCACTGGCGCGGCCCGTGAAGTGGACCTCCAGCCGGTCCGAGGCCTTCATCTCGGATGCTCATGGCCGCGATCATGTGACCAAGATCGAACTGGCGCTGGACGCGGATAACAACTTCACCGCGCTCAGGACCGACACTTACGCGAATATGGGCGCCTACCTGTCCACATTCGCGCCGTCGGTGCCCACCTGGCTGCACGGCACGCTGATGGCCGGCAACTACAAGACGCCACTGATCTATGTGAACGTTAAGGCCGTTTTCACCAACACGGTTGCCGTCGATGCCTATCGCGGGGCAGGGCGGCCAGAGGCGACGTTCCAGCTGGAACGTGTCATCGACAAGGCGGCGCGCGAGTTGGGCGTCGATCCGGTGGCGCTGCGGCGGCAGAACTTCATCACCGAATTCCCCTATGCCACGCCCGTGGCGGTGGAATACGACACCGGCGACTACAACGCCACGATGGACAAGCTGCTGGAGATGGTGGACCGCGACGGGTTCGAGGCGCGTGCCGCCGAGAGCGCCAAGTCGGGCAAACTGCGCGGCTTTGGCGTAAACACCTATATCGAGGCTTGCGGTATCGCACCGTCTGCCCTTGTGGGTCAGTTGGGCGCGCGTGCCGGGCTCTATGAAAGCGCCACGGTGCGGGTCAACGCCACCGGCGGCCTGGTCGTTATGACCGGCAGCCACAGCCATGGGCAGGGCCATGAAACCGCCTTCCCGCAAGTGGTGGCCGATATGATCGGCATCCCCGAGGATATGGTCGAGATTGTCCACGGCGACACCGCCAACACGCCCATGGGCATGGGCACCTATGGCTCGCGTTCCTTGGCGGTCGGCGGATCGGCCATCGTTCGCGCAACCGAGAAGATCATCAACAAGGCCAAGAAAATCGCGGCCCATCTGATGGAGGCCTCGGAAGGGGATATCGAGCTCAAGGACGGCCAGTTCACCGTTGCAGGCACTGACAAATCGGTGGCCTGGGGCGATGTCACGCTGGCGGCCTACGTGCCCCATAACTACCCGCTGGAAGAGCTGGAACCGGGGTTGGAGGAAACGGCCTTCTACGATCCGGCCAACTTCACCTATCCGGCAGGGGCCTATGCCTGCGAGGTCGAAGTGGACCCGGACACCGGCAAGGTGACGATCTGCAGCTTTGCAGCGGCAGATGACTTCGGCAATGTCGTCAACCCAATGATCGTCGAAGGTCAGGTCCATGGCGGTCTGGCACAGGGCATCGGGCAGGCTTTGCTGGAAGGCGCGGTCTATGACGAAAACGGGCAGCTTCTGTCCGCGTCCTACATGGACTACGCCATGCCACGCGCCGATGATCTGCCAAGTTTCCAGGTGGATCATTCCTGCGCCACGCCCTGCACCCATAACCCGCTTGGGGTGAAAGGCTGTGGTGAGGCCGGGGCCATCGGATCACCGCCTGCGGTGGTCAATGCGGTGGTGGACGCGCTGCAACGCGGGGGCCATAACGTTACCCATATCGACATGCCGCTCAGCCCCGGTCGGGTCTGGCAGGCGATGAACAGCTGATCCCGGGACAAGGAGAGAAACCATGTATGAGTTTGAATTCAAACGTCCGGGCACCATCGCCGATGCCGTTGCTGCCCTTGGCGCGGAAGAGGCGCAATTGCTTGGGGGCGGGCAGACCCTACTGCCCACGATGAAGCAACGGCTGGCCGCGCCTGCGGTGCTGGTCAGCCTTGGCGGTGTGGCCGAAATGCAGGGTGTCTGCACCGATGACGCAGGGCGCATCTGCGTCGGCGGCGGCACCACCCACGCGGCGGTTGCTGCGGCCACGGCGGACAGCTATCCGGCGCTTTCGCATCTGGCGGGCCATATCGGCGACCCGGCGGTCCGCAATCGCGGCACGATCGGTGGCAGCCTGGCCAATAACGACCCGGCTGCATGTTATCCGTCGGCGGTTCTTGCCTCTGGCGCAAGTATCGTCACCAACACACGGGAAATCGCAGCGGATGACTTCTTTGAAGGCATGTTCACCACAGCACTGAATGACGGGGAGATCATCACCGAGGTGAAGTTCCCGGTGCCGGTGGCCGCCAGCTATCAGAAGTTCCTGCAACCTGCGTCCCGCTTTGCACTGACCGGCGTGTTCGTCGCAAAATTCGCGGGCGCTGTGCGCGTTGCGGTGACGGGTGCGTCAGAGGACGGCGTGTTCCGCTGGTCCGACGCAGAGGCGGCGCTGTCAGGCAATTTCTCGACCGATGCGGTCGACGGGTTGTCGGTGTCTGCTGACGGCATGATCGCCGATATGCATGGCTCTGCCGCTTACCGCGCCAACCTTGTGAAGGTGCTGACCAAGCGGGCTGTCGCCGCCTGCGGATAAGCGCCACGTAAGCACCAAGGCCGCCGCTGCCCCGCCGGGGTGGCGGCGGTTTTGTTTGAAACGGAGACATTGATGATTGCAGATATCTGGGGGTCATTCCGGCGAATGCCGATCTGGGTTCAGCTTTGGGTGGTGCTGGTCCTGGTGCCTGTGAACCTTGCCAGCCTGGCGTTCCTATCCTCCCCCGGCAGTCTGCTGATAGCGGTTCTTGCCGTTGGGGGCATGGTGCCGAACCTGCCGATCATGCTGCTGGAGCGGGGATTGTCCAAGGCGATGGCCTTTCCCCATATCCTGATCTGGACACCTTTGGTGGTGCTGATCCTGATGACTTTGACAGTAGGTGATCTGTTGCCACCCGCATTCCAAATGTTTCTTTGGGTCTTGCTGGCGGTTGATCTGATTTCGCTGGCTTTCGACTATCCAGATGCCGCGAAATGGCTCCGCGGCGATCGAGCCGTCGCCTGAATCAAAAAACCCCGCGCGAACTGCGCGGGGCTTTCAGGTTTTTGGTCGGTCTGAAACGATCAGAGCCCAAGCGCGTTACGCAAGCGGGTGGTCACTTCGGGCACCAGCGCCGGGTTGTTGCGGGCCTGCTCGATGGCCGCGTTCAGCGATGCGCGGGCAATGGACGACAGATCGGCATCGGCCACGGCAGCAAGGGCAGCATCCGCGTCGAACCCGTCAACCGAGAAGAGGGTCGAGAGATCGGTCGCGCCCTCAACGGCATCTGCAGCATCGGCAGTGCTCTCCATGGCCGCCTCGGTGGTGTCTTCGACGGCTGCTTCGGTTTCCTCAACGGCTGCTTCGGTGGTCTCTTCGGTCGCTTCAACTGCGGCGTCGGTCGCCTCTTCGGTCGCTTCAACGGCGTCGGTTGCGGCGTCGGTTGCATCCTCAACCGCGGCTTCGGTTTCTTCGGCCATTGCTTCGGTGGTGCCTTCAACAACAGCTTCGGCCTCGGCGGCGTCCTCGGTCACCGCATCCATGGCTTCGGTGCCTTCTGCAACGACGGCCTCTGCGGCATCCTCGGTTGCTTCGACAGCATCCCACGCTGCGTCCGTAGTCGCTTCCACAGCTTCTTCCGCCATATCGGCAGCGGCTTCGGTGCCTTCCTCGGCGATTTCGCCGGCGGCATCTGCGCCCTCTGCGGCGGCGTCATCGGCGGCGCCTGTGACCTGATCGAGCAGATCGCCAGCGTCTTCCATCACACCCTCAACCGCTTCGGTCACGGCGTCGGTGGCGGTGTCCACAGCGTCCTGCGCGGCTTCCTCGACGGCCTCAACCGCCTCGGCAGCGGCGTCTGCTGCGTCTTCAACCATTTCTTCAACCGCGTCAGCTGCCTCTTCCGCCATCTCTTCGGTGGCCTCAGTGGCTTCCTCTGCGGCTTCGGTCGCGGTCTCTACGGCTTCGGCTGCGGGGGCTTCTGCCTCGGGCTGACCAAGGGGGCTTAGGTAGTAGGCGGCGGCGCCAACAACGACAAGCGCGGCAATGATGGCAATTATGCGGGACATAAGGAAACTCCGATCCTCAGGGATGTAATTCGCGCGATTCCATACGCCGCCTGATGCCGCAGTGCAACGAGAACAGACGAATACATCCGATTCCCGCGGCATTCAGCCGGGATTCGCCTTGAAACACCCGTGCGGGAAGGCTAGTTTCGGGCACCGCATATCGTGGCAATAGAAGGATTTTAGCGATAGCCCGCAGACCGCACAACGCGCCCCCGCAGCGCGAAACTGGCCCCCGCGTTAACGAACGCATTCGGGCCCCCGAGATCCGCCTTATTGGCGCAGATGGAGAGAATGTCGGCGTCGTGACCCCGTCGCGCGCCATGGACATGGCTGCCGAAGCCGGTCTTGACCTGGTGGAAATTTCGCCGAATGCCACCCCTCCTGTCTGCAAGATCATGGATTTCGGCAAGTTCAAATACGAACAGCAAAAACGTGAATCCGAAGCTCGCAAGAAGCAGAAGATCATCGAGGTCAAAGAGATCAAGTTCCGACCGAACACCGATACGCATGACTATGAAGTGAAAATGCGCAACGTGTTCAAGTTTCTTGAAAACGGCGACAAGGTGAAGGTTACCTTGCGGTTCCGGGGCCGTGAAATGGCGCACCAGAACCTTGGCCGAGAGTTGCTGGAACGGGTTGCCGAAGACGTCAAGGAAATCGGCAAGGTCGAGAATATGCCGAAGATGGAAGGCCGCCAGATGGTCATGATGATCGGACCGTCGAAGTAACCGCACCGGTCAAAGAGGCATGAAGGGCGCACCAGCGATGGTCGCGCCCTTTTCTTTTGGGGCCCTTGCCATAAACCTGTGTGGGGCAAGTTATCAACGAAAGGGGCAGGACATGGACACTACAAAGGCTATGCGCCCGGACGTCGCGGACCTGGATGAGGCCAGCCGCCCAAAGGCCCCGCCCATTCCAGGGGCCACCGAAATGCAGAGTCGGCAGGGACGGCAGCTGGCGGCCATCCACAGGATGCATTTGCAGCAAATGGGGAGAGTGCGCCAGGTGATGGACGAGATCGCCGCCGGCAAGGCCGCGCCCGCCACGCTGGCCAAGGCTGTGCCCGAGATGGAAATGACGCGCAATTATCGTCAGTTCGGAAATCTCTGCGGCCAGGAATGCCAGTTCCTCGACTATCATCACGGGGCCGAGGAACACCAGGTGTTCCCGCATCTGGAAGGCCGTGGCAATGACGGTTTGCGCGCGGTGATCGACAAGCTGCGAGAGGAACACAAGGTCGTTCACGCGCTGTTGGAGCGCCTGTATTCGGATGCCGTGCGGCTGGTCCAGGATCCTTCAGGCGATGCCTTTGACGAGGCGAAAGCCACGTTCGAGGCGCTGGAACGGGTGGTCCGCTCGCATTTCGGCTACGAAGAAGAAGAGCTGGAAGAAGCGCTTGGCGTCTACGGCGGGCTTTAGCGAACCCAAATAAAACGGGCCGCGTTCAGCGGCCCTGTTTTCTGGATTACTGCGGACTCAGTCGAGGAAAGCTTTTTCCACCACATATTGCGCAGGCTTGGAATTCGCACCTTCTTCCAGCCCGTATTCCTCCAACATCTCTTTGAGTTCGAGATTGAAGGCGAGATTGCCGCAGATCATCGCTCGGTCGTTTTGCGGGCAGATCGGTGTAACGCCCAGATCTTCAAACGCCTCGCCAGAACGCATCAGGTCAGTGATGCGGCCCATCTTGGGGCTCTCTTCACGGGTGGTGGTGGGGTAGTACTTGATCTTCTTCCAGAACCCTTCGCCGATCACCTCGTTCAGCAGCTCATCGGTTTTCAGGCTTTCGATGATCCCCGCGCCATAAGTCAGCTCGCCCGCCTCGCGGCAGGTATGGGTGATGATGACCTCATCGTAATCCTCGTAGGTCTGCGGTTCACGAAGCAGGCTAGCGAAGGGGGCAAAGCCGGTGCCGGTGGCGAAGAACCAGATGCGTTTGCCGGGGATCAGCGCGTCATGGACCAGCGTCCCAACGGGCTTGGGCCGCAGGATGATCTGATCTCCCGCCTTGATATGTTGAAGGCGGCTGGTCAGCGGGCCATCGGGCACTTTGATCGAATAGAACTCCAGCTCTTCGTCCCAGGACGGTGAGGCGATCGAATAGGCCCGCAGCAGCGGTTTCTGTTTGCCGGTCTTTGGGTCCGGGTCGCCCATCAGGCCGATCATCACGAATTCACCCGAGCGGAAGCGCAAAGATGCGGGCCGGGTGCAGCGGAAGGAAAACAGGCGGTCGGTGTAGTGCTTCACCTCCGTCACGGTTTGCGCGTCGGGCAGGGTCGGCACTTTTACGGGCGATGCGGTGGCTTCGGTCACGGGTTTTTGCTCGGTCATGTCAACAATTGCGGCCCTTCTAAAGCCGACTCCCTCATTAAGCTTTGATCTGGGTCAGGAAAAGGGGGCGCTTTTACGCAGCACTCAGCCGTGACCTGTGGTCATGATCGCGCCAATTGGCACGGTCAAGCCATTGATCCTCGGGTTGACGGGTGGCCAGGGCGCGGTCGATTTCCACATCATCGAAGCCCGACCGGCGCGCCATGGCGTATTGATCGGCCAGTACGTGGCCCTTAGCCCGCAAATGCCCGGTAAAGCCCATCTGCCGCAACCGGCGGGCCAGGGTGAAGCCGCGCCCGTCCGCGAAGCTGGGGAAATCGATGCGCACGATCCGGTTCGACGTCAGCGCGCCAAGCAGATCCTCTGGCGCGGCATCCGATGCCAGATCCAGCGTGTCGCAAACCGGGGCAGGGGCGAAACCTGCGTCGGTGACAAGGACGGTTTCGGTTTCGGTCAGGGCCTCCTGGGCCATCAGATCTTTCATGTCGTCGCTCCTTACGAGGCGGTTTTCAGGGGCCCACGCACGATGCGCCCGTCGATGAAGTGAATGCCGCATTCTTCCTTCTCAGCACCCCGCCAACGGCCCGCGCGCGGGTCTTCGCCGGGTTTGACGGGGCTGGTGCAAGGAGCGCAGCCGATAGAGGGGTAGCCTTTGGCCACAAGCGGATGCCGGGGCAGGCGGTTATTGACCAGATATTCCTGCACATCCTCCGGTGCCCAATGGGCCAAGGGATTGATCTTGATACGGATGTCGCCCTCGGTCTCGAAGAAGTCGAGGGCGGCGCGTGTGCCGGACTGAAACCGTTTGCGACCTGTGATCCAGCTGTCGAACGGGGCCAGAGCGGCCTCCATCGGACGCACCTTGCGCAAATCGCAGCACGCATCGGTGCTCTGCTTATGCAATGTGCCGTCCGGGTCGCCTGCCAGGATCGAGATCTTGCTGGCATGGATGGTACGCACGTCCTGCAAACCAAGTGTCGCCGCCACTTCCTGCTGATAGGACAGCGTTTCGGGGAACAGCATCTGCGTGTCGATGAACAGCACCGGTGTGGCCGGGTCGATGACCGACACCATGTGCAGCAGCACGACAGATTCCGCCCCGAACGAGCTCACCAGCGCGATCCGGCCGAGGTCGGGGTCTTTCAACGCGCGCTCCATCACCGCCGTGGCGGAATGGTGCTTGTAACGCGCGTTCAGACCGTCGACCCAGCTCGACAGAGATCCTATGGGCGCATCAAGCGGCACGGGTTCTGGCCTCCGGGTAGAGGGCGGCCTTGAAGGGCTCGATGCCAACGCGGCGGTAGGCTTGCAGGAAGGTTTCCTCCGCGCTTTCCCGCAGGCCCAGATAGGTGGTCACGATGGTCTCAATCGCGCCCACGATCTCGTCATAGGCAAAGCCGGGGCCGGTACGGGTGCCAATCACCGCGTCCTCGGTGCCGTCTCCGCCAAGGGTGATCTGGTAGTTTTCCACCCCCGCACGGTCGAGGCCCAGAATGCCGATATGACCCACATGGTGATGTCCGCAGGCATTGATGCAGCCCGAGATCTTGATCTTGAGAGGCCCGACCTCGTGTTCCAGTTTCAGTTCTTCGAACCGCGTCGCGATTTCTTGAGCGACGGGAATGGACCGGGCCGTCGCCAGCGCGCAGTAATCCATGCCGGGGCAGGCGATGATGTCAGAGATCAGCCCGATATTGGCGGTGGCAAGCCCCGCCTGTTTCAGCTCTGCGTGAAGGGCGGGCAGGTGGCGCTTGTGAACATGGGGCAGGATGACGTTCTGCTCATGGCTGATGCGCAGTTCGTCATGGCCAAAGCGTTCTGCCAGATCGGCCATGACCCGCATTTGCTCTGCCGTTGCATCGCCCGGCGTATCTCCCTGTTTCTTTAGGGAAATCGTGACGATTGCATAGCCTTCAGCCCGGTGATCGGACAGGTTCGTATCAGCCCAGGACCGGAAGATTGGGTCATTGGCGTAGAAGGCATCGAAAGCGTCCGTCGACGCGGTCTCGAACGCGGGTGCTGCGAAATGCGTCTTGATCTCTTCCAGCAGCGCCACGTCCTTGCCACCCGCATAAAGCGGCTTGCGCAGGGCGAATTCTTTCTCGACCTCTGCCCTCAGATTCTCCAGCCCGAATTCATGGACGAGAATCTTGATCCGCGCCTTGTACTTGTTGTCGCGCCGGCCGATTACGTTCCAGACCGCAACGGTGGCCTCCAAGTAGGGCAGCAGGTCTTCCGCAGGGATGAAGTCGGCCAGAACCTTACCGATCATCGGCGTGCGGCCAAGCCCGCCACCGACCAGCACCTGATAGCCAATCGCGCCGTCCTTCTCGACAATGCGCAGTCCGATATCATGGGCCGCCGTCACTGCACGGTCATTCGGGGCGCCGGTGATGGCGATCTTGAACTTGCGCGGCATGAACTGGAATTCCGGGTGGTCGGTGGACCATTGCCGCAGCAGTTCCGCCACCGGGCGCGGGTCGGCCACTTCATCCGCCGCAGCACCGGCGAAATGGTCGGCGGTCACGTTGCGGATGGTGTTGCCGCTGGTCTGGATGGCATGGAGCCCGACCTCGGCCAGCGCGTCCAGCATATCCGGCACATCGCGCAGGCGCGGCCAGTTGTACTGGATGTTTTGGCGGGTGGTGAAATGGCCATAGCCCTTGTCCCAGGTCTCCGCCAGGTAGGCCAGCTGACGCATTTGGGTGCCGTTGAGCGTGCCATAGGGAATGGCGACCCGCAGCATGTAGGCGTGGAGCTGAAGGTAAAGCCCGTTCATCAGGCGCAGCGGCTTGAATTCATCTTCGGTCAGGCTTCCGTCGATGCGGCGTTCCACCTGCGCGCGGAACTGGCGATTGCGTTCTGCGAGGAAGTCACGGTCAAATTCGGAGTAACGGTACATTAGGGCGTATCCTTGTCACGGGCGCTGGCGAAATTTCTTCGAAGAAATTTGAAAAAGCTCTTCGAAGAGCTTTCCTGGCTCAGAGCTCTACTTGCTTGCCATGGGCGTAGTTGGACGGGCCACGAGTGCGAAAGACCTCGCGGAAATGGGTGGGTTCGGGGCCTTTCGGTCCATCTTTCGCATCGGCTAGATAGGCGCCGACGATTGTGTCCACCTGACGTTCCGCATCGAGCAGACGAATCTGGGCATGGGCCTCATCGGTGATCAGCTCGGCTTCGGCGTGATAGCGGGTCCAGCGGTCGTCCGCCGTCAGATAGACAACATCACCTTCCAGCAGATGGTTGGCAGTGATGACCTTGGGGGTGAATTCACGGGGCATTTGCAAGCTCCTGAAGCTCTGGCAGTCGGGCCTCTGCCGCGCGGGGCGAAAGGCCATAAAGAAGGATGGCGGGACCACTTAGGTTGGCGGTATCAAGATCGCTGGCCAGCGTGGCGAGCGTACTGTCAACAATGCGCTGGTCGGGGCGCGAGGCGTTTTCCACGATGGTCACGGGCGTTGCCGCCGGAGCACCATGCATCAGCAAGCGCCCCTGCAGGAATCGCGCGCCTTTCTTGGCCATGTAGATTGCAGCCACGGTACCGGGGCGGGCAAGCGCCGCCCAATCCTGTTCGGCAAATCCTTCGGTGTCATGACCGGTCAGCACGCGCAAAGCCGAGTTTCGTCCCCGCCGCGTCAGGCTCTGGCCAATTCCGACCGCTGCGGCAGAGGCCGACGTGATGCCGGGCACGATGGACCAGCCAATGCCAGCAGCCTCCAGCGCGTCAATCTCTTCGTCGAGGCGGCCATAGATCACGGGATCGCCGGATTTCAGGCGCACCACCTGCAGGCCCTGCCTGGCGTGTTCCACCATCAGCCGGGCAATTTCGTTCTGCGGGGTGTGGCGACCAAAGCCCTGCTTACCCACGTCCAGAAGCGTGGCTTCGCGACGGGCCAGTTCGAGGATTTCAGGCGCGACCAAACGGTCATGGATGATCACATCGGCCTCATCCAGCGCCTTGCGGGCCTTCAGTGTCAGCAGTTCGGGGTCGCCGGGCCCTGCGCCCACCAGGGCAACATGGCCGTCCCGGTCCTGCGCGGTCAGGTGGTCTACCAGCAACTTGCGCAGACCGGCCTGAACACCGGCGGCACCGCCGTCCGCGAGCGCTTTTGGCCCTTTGTCGAAATAGTATTCGGCCCAGAAGTCGCGGCGTTTGCGCCCGAAGGGCAGGGCCTCTACAGCGCCGCGAAAGGATTTGCCGATGCGCGCCAGCGTGCCAAGCGTCACGGGCAGCTTCTCCTCCAGGTCGCGTTTGATGGCGCGGGCGAGGACGGGGGCGGCCCCTTCTGTGCCGATGGCCACAGTTACCGGATCGCGGTCCACTATGGCGGGGGTGATGAAGGCGCTGTCTGCCAGATTATCGACGACGTTGACCAGGATGTCCGCCGTGTCGGCCAGTTGTTTGATACGCGCGTCCTCTGCGTCATCCTCATCGGCGGCATACACCAGAACCGCGCCTGGCAGATCGTCAGCCGATAGCGGGCGATGGTGCAGTGCAAGGCGCGCATCAGCGGCCCAGGCCATGATTTCAGGTGCGGGGTTTGTCGCGAACACTTCGATCCGTGCTTCGGTCTTCAACAGCAGACGCAGTTTCGCCAATGCGGCATCACCGCCGCCAGACAGCAGGATGCGCCGGTTCTCGACCGCGAGGAAGATCGGAAAATGTTTCATTTGGCGGCTCCTGCCTGTTCGCGTCTTATGGCTCAACATAGGATATTTTCCCGTCACAGCGCCATATGGGCTTGCAGATAAGAACAAATGTTTACTACAAGCGGCACAGTTAACCGCATTGTTCTTCCATGAAGGAGACCGCCGAATGTCTGCCCAAATCGACGCGCTGGATCGGAAAATTCTCGCCGCATTGCAGGAAGATGCCAGCCAGTCACTGGATGAAATCGCCAAGGTGGTGGGGTCGTCCAAGACGCCGGTCTGGTCCCGGATCCGCAAGATGAAAGAGGCGGGAATCATCGGCCGCCAGACGGTTCTGCTGGATGCCGAAGCCCTGGGATTGGAGGCGTGTTTCTTCGTGCTGATCCGCACGTCGGAACATGAATCCGATTGGCAGAAAAAGTTTCTGCACGCCCTGCAAAGTCGCCCCGAAGTGCTCGAGGCGCACAGGCTGGCGGGCGATATCGACTATATTCTCAAGGTTAGAGTGGCCAATGCGCGGGCCTATGACAGGTTCTATCAGGCGCTGATTTCAGAGGTGCGCATCCACAACGTCACCGCGCTGCTCAGCATGGAAGAAATCAAGTCCACCACGTTGTTGCCGATTGCGCTCGAGACCTGAGCCTTCGCGTCAGGGGCGATGCATCACATGGCGGTTGCGGCAATATCCCGGCGCATCGTTCAGCTTGGCGTTGTCATCCAGCAGATGGCGGCAATTCTCGTGCTGTTTGCAGGCGGCGCAGGACATCACAACCGACCTGTAGGCAATGGCAGAGCTTTCCGCATCCAGCCCGCCGATATGTGTCAGGTCCACATCAAGCCGGTCGGCCATGTCGTTCACCAGCCCGGCGCTTTCGCTCAAGTTCTTGAAAATGCCCATGGGGCCTCCTGTCATCCTGTTCCAGGTCAGAAGGCACATGTTCCGTTGCAAATGCATTGATATGGATCAAGCAGAGGCGGGCATAAGCTCGGTTTCGACGGTCGCACCGTGTTCTAACGTTCGGTGAACCGGACATTTATCGGCAATTTCGAGCAGGCGGTCGCGCTGTCCATCATCCAGCGAGCCGTGCAAAGTGATCCGCCGAATGAACCGGTCGATCCGTGCATCCTGTCCGCCTGCGTCCTGCGCATGGACTTTGTCATGCATCACATCGACTGAAACGTGGTCCAAGGGCCAACCCTTGCGTCGAGCATACATGCGGATTGTCATCGACGTACAGGCGCCAAGCCCGGCGGCGAGGAATTGGTACGGGGTAAAGCCCTGATTGGTGCCGCCATAAGCGATCGGCTCATCTGCTACAGCATGGTGAATCAGCCCGGCTTGTACATCCTGCCGGAAGCCATTGGGATCGGCCTCGGACACTCGGGTCACGCCCTCTGGCGCACCAATGGGCGGTGCGGGGCTATGCAGGTCCAGATAGCGCCCGGCCCAGGCTGTGATGACCTCGGCGGCGTATTCCGCATCCTCCGGGCGGCTGATCAGGTGATCGGCATTGTCGAGCGTGACAAAGCTTTTCGGGTGCTTGGCGGCCAGGAAGATCTGGGTGGCATTCTCGATCCCCACGACGGTGTCACGCGGGGCGTGCAGGACCAGAAGCGCCTTTTTCATGTTGGCAATAGCCGGTCCAAGCGCTTCGGCCCGCACGTCTTCCACGAAGCCCTTGCCAATGCGCAGCGGACGCCCGCCCAGATGCACTTCGGCCACGCCCTCGCGATTGATTTGCTCCAGCGCGTCGCCAAAGTTGTGCGTTACATGGTCGGGATCGAAGGGCGCTCCGATGGTCACCACTGCGCTGATACTGTCGATCTGACCCGCTGCCTTCAGCACTGCCGCACCGCCGAGCGAATGACCGATCAACATTGCAGGGGCCATGCCCCGGTTCGAAAGCGCCCTTGCGGCAGCCAGAAGGTCATCGACATTGGAGCTGAACGAGGTGTTTTCGAACTCGCCCCCGGAATGGCCCAATCCGGTGAAATCAAAGCGCAACACCGCGATCCCCATGCCAGCCAGCCGCGCCGCGATGCGCCGTGAGGCGGCGATATCTTTCCCGCATGTAAAACAATGGGCAAGGATGGCCGTAGCCAGATGCGGGCCTTCGGGCAGGTCCAATCGGGCGGCAAGATCGTGCCCGGCATGGCCGGGAAATGTGAAGCGCTCGGTTGGCATGGGAAGATCCTTGTTCGGTTGTCTAAATGCAGAGTGGTGGCCGGGATCACATGGCTCAACCCACCTCACGTATTAGTGTTGCAGCGTGACGGACGAGCCAAAAAATGACCCTCTGCGCGTCGGGCTTGCGCCGCATAATGGTCCCGTTTCCAGCGTTAACTATCTTTGGCGCAAAGGGCCACGCTCAACATCTTCCTAAGGTTTGGCGGCCGCAGCGCCAAGGCTGAAGGGGCCGCGTGAACGCAGTGCGTGGCCGCAGGACAAGGTGGCACAGAGATGCTGGATGCACCTTCTTCATCGCCAGGCAAAGTGGCTTGGCCCGATTGGCAAGAGCGCGCGCGTACAGCGCTCGGACCGCACGCGGCGGGCCTTCGCGCGGTGTTGGGTGGCGGCATAACTCCAGATCAGATTGATTTGGTTCTTCTTAAGCAAAGCGATGAAACGCTTACACTTTTTTTCGCTGCGGGCGCGGAAACCGGCGCAATCAAATTGTATGATGGATCGGCTGCAGCGCGGCTTTACAAGCGCGAACGGGACATGCTTCTGTTTCTGCGGGGCTCTGGCCTTGTGCCACGGCTCACCCATTTTTGCGATGATCAGCCCTTCCTGATAACCCAGTGGATTCCTCAAACTCTGGACGAGATGTGTTTGGATCTTTGGGGATGTGACGGGCTTGGGTATCGGCTTGGGGACTGGTGCGCCCGCTACGACGAGGCCGCACCCTCACGGCCCGAGCGGGGAACACGGCTGGACTATGCCATGGCGATGACGCCAACCTTGCCGATCGAGAAGGTCGAAGGGGCAGCAGCAGGGCTGGCCTCTATTCCGCTGTGCGGCAGCAGCCTCGCCCACAATGACGCGGCGCTTGAAAACAACCTCTATGATGCCAAGCTTGGCATTTTGCGTTGTGATTTTGCACGCTCTGCGTTTCGTCCGCGGGGGTGGGACTATATCTTTACGCGTCATGCAGTGACTGAGCGGTTCCCGGCGCACAGGAAAGACATCCTCGACGCGATGTCCGAAGGCTTTGAAGCGGCGCATCGCGGGTCGTTACGGGTCGATGAGCTCGATCACCTTTCAGATATCTTTGTTGCGCTTTTTGCAGTCATGGGAGACGGCCATGGCAACTGAAATCCTCTCCATTTCCCTGACACCGGGAACCAGCAAGGTGAAAGGGAAGGACATCGTCTCCGACGAAAACGACACTCAGATCGTGACCGTTACCGATGGCGGTGATTTGGATGGTGGAACCTTTATCTTTGAGTTCTGGGGCAAGGATACACCCAGTACTGCGGGGGAAGGGCCCGGAGGGGACGATGTCTTCAAGCTGGACCTTGCGTCGTTTGACGATGATTTCACGATCCTGGTAACATCGATGACCCCAGGCGACGAATTCTGGATCAGCAATTACGATACCTGGACGACCGTCGGATCGGTCCATACCTTCACCTATACAGGCAGTGACGGGGCGTCCCATACGCTCGTGATCGACGCGCAATCGCAAAACAACTGGGGCGAGGCGACGGTCGTTTGCTTTACTTCCGATACCTGGATCGCAACGCCCGATGGCACGCGGCTGATCACTGAGCTCAGCGTAGGTGACAACGTTGTTTGCGGCGACGGACACGTTCGACCGATCCGGTGGATCGGACAGCGCAAGGTGACTCGAGAGACGCTTCGACAGCGACCGTCCATGAGGCCAATCCGCATTGCGCCGAACGCCTTGGGTCCGGGGCAGCCCGCCAGTTCACTTGGTTTGTCGCCACAACATAAGGTCCGGATTCAGCACTGGCAGGCCGACCTTCTGTTTGGGTCGGACGAAGTTCTGGTGCCCGCAAAGGCCCTGCTGGATCTGCCCCATGTCACTCAGCCTGAGCCCCAAGGGACGGTGACCTATCACCACTTGCTGCTCGACGGGCACCATACGGTTCTGGCCAATGGGCTGCGCTGTGAAACACTAATGCCCGCTCAAATGGCACAGAAAGCACTTGATGCAGAGGCTCGGGCAGAGCTGATGTTCCTGATGCCGGTGCTGGCCGAAGATCTGAACGCGATCGGACCGCTCTGCCATCGGGCGCTGAGTGTGAACGAGGCGCGGCTGCTCATGCGCAATATCATGCCCTGCCAGGCAGCGGCCTGATCCTTCGCAATTGCGGCCCACCTGGCTTGGCCTGGCCAGGGTTCGGTTCCGGGCCTTTACCTCGTTGCAACAGGTTCACCCTAGAATTCGGGGGCCTGCTTGGATAGACTGATGGAATGGAAATGGTTGTGCCCGGAGGGCGAGTTGGCTGAAGAAGAACAAAATGATGTCGGTTCGGACAGATTCGGCCTCACGCCAGAAGATTACAGAGAAATAGACAATCGTGGCGCTGCCTTCCTTCAGGGACAGGACCACGATTTCGTTGAGGTGACCAGAGAGAAGCTATCGCAGACCATGGCCTCGCTCGAGTCCCATATCTCCGTGGTAGAGAAAGCGCGCGGTAAACGTCAGGTTTAGTATTGAGTGATTGTTGACCGTGGTAGATGGCAACTTCAGGTTTGTAGCCGATCCAAAATATTATATGGCGCGTTTTGACGACGCGAAGGTCCGTTGTCAGCAGCTCGCCGAGCGCGCGGCCTTTCCGATCAATGGCTCTGAAGCAAGGGTGCGAAAAGCGCTGAAGATCGAAAAAGCGCTTTATTTGTACTGCCAGCGCAAGGCGGACCTGCTGCGCCTGGGGGCTTACAGGCATCTTCCGTCAATCCTGAGCGGCGCGAGTGGACGGGAACTGGTCTACAGGCAACTGATAGTAGGCCCGTTCGAAGGCAGGTTCCTAGTTCGTGAACGAGAGCGGGTCATGCTTGGCAGCCTGTTTCTTTGGCATGAAGGAGAGATCATTCGTGGGATTTAGGGCTGACAATGGCATGGCATTGCATTGGGCAATCCTGATCGGGTGCGTTGTTCTTTGTGGTGGCGGCATTGGTGTGGGGATCATCTGTGCCAATCCGGCAATTGGCCAATGGGGCGGTGTTCTGTCGGTTGGACTCAGTTTCGTGATGCTGTTCCTCGGCAGGGATACCCCAATGGCCGTTCTTGAAGGATCGCTGGCCGAGGCTGACCCGTCCGGCAAGCCAGTGGAGGCCTCGCTCTCCATAGCAGTAGACGCGCTGAAGCGCGCCGATAACGAAAAAGGGGAGGATGTCAGAAAGGTGGCTATGGCTCTGATGCGCCTGACCGATGCCAAGCGGCTTGCCTTGACCAATTTGGATACGGACAGGCAGGTTGAGCTGAAAAATATCGAAGATCAGGCACTAACCAGCTTACCCACACCTAAGAAACTGGCTGTCCAAACGGCGTTCGACGCAATGCTTGCCCGAAAAATCGCAGAAAAGAACGAGATAGCTCTTCGGGCGCATCACGACTGGGTGCGCAAGGAAACTGTTCCTCTGGTGGCGGTCAGTATTGGTGGAACCCTTGTGGCGGGATTTGGAAACGTCTTGGTGGAGATGTTTCTAAACTAGTCCCGCCAGCCCAATAGGCGTTCATCGAACGGGTACTGAGTCAGGTTTTCATAGCCGTCCTCTGTGATCAGCACCTGATCTTCCAGCTTGATCGAGAAATCGCCGCCCTCGGGGCTAACCAGCGCTTCCACGCACAATGTCATGCCCGGCTCCAACACGTAGTCAAACGCCCCTTCGACCGCGTGATCGGGATAGGCGATAAGGGGCCATTCATCGCACAGGCCAACGCCATGCATCAGGCAGCCATATTTCTGCTTTTGATACTGGGGTTCCAGCACATGGGTGTTGCGGGTCAGCTCGCTGAATGAGACGCCAGGTTTCAGCATCTCCATGTTGGTCATGATATGGTCATAGGCCACGCGCATGGCGTGGATCATGTCAGGACGCGGGTCGTCATCGCCGATCCACCACGTCCGCGACAGGTCCGAGCAGATGCCGTAGCAGCCGATCAGATCGGTATCGAAGGCCAGGATTTCATTGTTCTGCAACACGCGCGGCCCGCATTCCTGAAACCACGGGTTGGTGCGCGGGCCGGTGGCCAGAAGCCGTGTTTCGATCCATTCGCCGCCGCGCTTGATATTGGCCTTGTGCAGTTCGGCCCAGATATCGTCCTCGGTCATGCCGGGTTCAGTCGCGGCCTCCATCTCGGCCATCGACGCCTCGCAGGCCAGCATGGCGCAGCGCATGGCGAGGATCTCGTCCGGCCCCTTGATTGATCGGGCCTTTTCGGTCACTTCCTCACCGTCCATGACCTCGAATCCACGCGCCTCCAATGCGCGCAGCCCGTGCAGCATGATCTTGTCTACCGCCAGCCGCTTGTTGCTGCCGGAATGCTCTCGGATCAGATCTTCCACTTCTCCGGTGACCTTTCGGGCAGCATCGCCCACCTTGTCGCCACGGTCGAAATAGAACAGGTCAAAGCCGGATCGAACCTCTCGCACCAGCGGGTTGTGATCGGCCAGGAAGGGGGAGTTCTTGTAGTCCCACAGCACCATGTAGCCATCGGCGCACACCAGGCAGGCCCGGAAGGGATTGTGGGTGTTCCACAGCTGCATATTGGTGCTGTCCGTGGCGTAGCGGATGTTGAGAGGGTCGAACATCAGAATGCCGCCATAGCCGCGTTCGTTGATCTTTTCGACCAGCCGGTTCAGCCGGAACTGCCGCATCGCGGGCAGATTGGGCAGGATCAGACCGGCCGCCTCAAACTCCGCATAGGCCAGCATGGTCGGGCCGATCTCGACCCGATCATTGTCATTCAGCGTACCATCGGGCAGTGACATGCCCTTTGTCGGGTCGATCTTGCGCGCAGGCAGTCGATAGGCTTCATTCATCGCGAACGCTCCCAGGTCTTTGCGCCAGAGTGGGGCCGGAATGCCCAAGAGGCGCGCCGTTTTGCGGCATGAGAGAGGTCGAAAATGGAAGAAATCTGCCAAAACACTCTGCCATTCGCCCCGTGGCTGCACCCGGCGACGCGGCGATTGCCGGGTATTCAGCCCCTGGCAATGGATGATTGGCTGATCCGGGACGAGGTGTTTGCATCGCAGATGGCATTGCGTGACCGGCTGTTGAAGACACGGCGCGATGACGTGTTTCGCGCTCTACCAGAGGCTGATTTGCCGGCGCGGGAGCTGCTTAACCTGGTTCTGTCGCGGCTTGGTCCGGATTACCCGCGGGACGGGCAGATTGTGACACGGCCCGATGGCGTCACGGTCGATCTGGACAGCGACCATCCCTTGATTGTTGCAGCGCGACTTGTCCAAGAAGATCTGTGCCTGCTGGACCAGGCGAACGGTGGTGACGAGCATATCCTGACCGGCGCGGTCCTTTGCTTTCCTGCCAGTTGGACCCTGGCCGAAAAGATCGGCCATCCGATGACGCGTATTCATGTTCCGGTAGAGGAATACACCGCCAACATGGCCGCCCGCGTGCAGCGTCTGTTCGATGCACTGCATGTGGACCGGCCGCTATGGCGGGCCAATGCTCTGCTCTATCATGATCCATCCCTGCACCAGGCTCGGCGCGAAAATGACCGGCGCATCGCACCGAAGGGCAGGGCGGAATACCTGCGGTCCGAACGGCAGAGCCTGCTGCGTCTGCCAGAAACGCGCGCGGTGGTGTTTTCCATTCACACTTGGGTTGTCCCCTGGGTCCGGCTGAACAATGAGCAACGCGCGGGCCTTGACATCCACCCCATCGAGACCGCAGGGCAGGGCGCATGAGCCAGATCGAAGACCAGTACAACGCCTATCCCTACCCGGAACGCGACCCGGGCGATGAAAAGACACGCCTGATCACCGGATCGCCCTCGCATCCGGTGGAGCTGGACCATTTCCTGTTCGCAGGCAAACGCGATTGGTCACGGCCCTTGCGGGTGCTTGTTGCCGGTGGAGGCACGGGCGACGCGCTGATCCAGTTGGCGCAAGTCATGACCACGGCGGGCAAACCATATGAGATCACCTATCTGGATCTCTCGCGGTCTGCGCGCAAGGTGGCCGAGGAGCGGGCGAAGGTGCGCGGCCTGGCCGGCATCCGCTTTGAAACCGGGTCGCTGCTGAACGCTGCGCAATACGGGCCGTTCGACTATATCGACTGCTGTGGCGTCCTTCATCACCTGCCGCATCCGCAGGACGGGTTCAACGCATTGGCGGGGGCGCTTGCGCCTGACGGTGGCATCGGCCTGATGGTCTATGCGCCTTATGGGCGCTCCGGTGTCTATCCGCTGCAAGAGGCGTTTGGCGCGCTGTTACAGGGCAGCCCGAAGGAACGCCTGAAGGCGGCCAAGGCGATCTATGCGCGCTTGCCAGAGGGCCATCCGTTCAAGCGCAACACGGTTCTGGTTGACCATGAACAAGGTGATGCCGGGTTCTATGACCTGCTGCTACATAGTCAGGACCGACCCTACACTATCCGCCAATTGCACGAGGCACTGGCAACGGCAGGGCTGACCTCGGTTGGCTCGCCCCAGGCTTACGCCTATGATCCCGCGCCATTTCTGCCCGATCCGGGGTTTCTGGTCGGGATTGACCCGTTGACCCGTATGGAGATCGCGGAAAAGCTGCGCGGCACGATCAAGACCCATGTTCTTTACGCGGTGCCCAAAGGCAAGGCCGAGGGCCGCGTGGCGCAACCGACGCCGCAATCTGTGCCCCATTTCAAAGGCGGGAATGCCGCCAAGGTGGTGCAGGCGATTGCCAAGAAGGGGGTGTTGACGCTGAACCTTGGGGGCGAAAAGGCCGAGATCCCGGTTTCGGGCGCTGTTGTGGGGCTTTTGCGCCATGTGGATGGGCGCAGGACTCTGGCCGAGATTGCGGCGGCAGAACGGCTGGACCCGGTGGCGTTTTCAGCGCTCTGGAACGGGTTTTCCGCGGATCTGGCGCGCTTCGGGCTGCTCTACTATTCCGCGATTCTCAGATAGAAAGCGACATTAACGTCGGCTTCCTACATCTTGAAATGTTTGGATAGTTTCAATCCCTGGCCCTGATAGTTCGAGGCAAGGTCAGACCCGTACAGAACCTCTGGCAGCGCTGCCATGCGCTCATACACCAAACGTCCCACGACCTGTCCGTGTTCCAGCACAAAAGGCGCTTCGTGACAGCGGACTTCCAGCACCCCGCGTGCGCCTGCGCCGCCCGCTGGGCCGTAGCCGAATCCGGGGTCGAAGAAGCCCGCATAGTGAACACGGAACTCGCCTACCATTGCCAGATAGGGCGCCATTTCCGCCGCGCAATCAGGCGGGATCGTCACCGCCTCCTGGCTGACCAGAATGTAGAACGCGCCGGGGTCGAGGATGATGCGGCCCTCGTCGGTTTCGATCCGCTCCCAGTACTGTGCCGGGTCGTAGTGGCCAATAAGGTCCAGATCGATCACGCCGGTATGCGGCTTGGCGCGAAAGCCCACCAAACTGCCCGCACCCGGTCGCAGATCGACCGAAAAGCCAAGCCCGTCGTCAATAACGGCCTTGCCCGAGACAAGTGGTGCCTCGGCATGGCGGGCGCGCAGGTCGGCATCCGACAGCACTGCTTGACCAGAGCGGAAGCGGATCTGGTTCAGCCGCATACCTGGCCGCACCAATACCGAGAAACTGCGCGGGCAGATTTCAGCATAGAGCGGGCCAGTGTAGCCTTCGGCGATGCGGTCAAACTCCACCCCGTTATCGGTGATTGTACGGGTCAGAAGGTCGAGCCGCCCGGTGGAGCTTTTGGCATTCGCCACGGCGGTGATTCCGGCGGGCAATGCCAATGATTCCATCAAGGGCACGACATAGACACAGCCCTTTTCCAGCACCGCGCCCTGGCTTAGATCCACCTTGTGCATGGTGAACTCAGCCAGTCGGTCAACGACCTTGCGCCCGTCACCCGCCAGGAACGATGCCCGCACGCGATAGGCCACGCTGCCAAGCCTGAGGTCGAGGCTGGCCGGTTGAACCTGGGTGGGGGCAAAGGGCAGGTCGCTCTGGATCTCGCGCCGTGCCGCCATGGCGTGAATCGCGTTATCCGGCAGAACACCGGGCTGGGACTGATCGGGTGTCATCGTCGACCTCCTGATACGGAAAACCGCCCCGCCCGGATGGGCAAGAGCGGTTTTAGGTGTTGGTCGGGCTAGCAGGACTCGAACCTGCGACCTTCCGTCCCCCAGACGGACGCGCTACCAGGCTGCGCCATAGCCCGACGTTCGGCTGTTCTAGCGATTTTGCTGCGGGGTGCAAGCGGGAATAGGCCGGAAAATCGCACATCTGCAAATTAGATCAAGCCGTCGGACCCCGGCCTTCCAGCCGGGCAGCAAGAGCTTCAAGTCGGGCGACCATCGGCGCGAGTTGTTGCCGCTGAGAGGGCGTGAAAGGCACGGCGCCATGGATCAGCGCCCGCAGTTCAGAAAGCGGGGTGGGCGTGGCCATGTCGTCCATTTCGTCTTGTGCCTCTGCTTCGGCGTCTGCCATCGCAGCAATGGCGGCATCCGCTGGTTCCGGTTCGGAGGTGTCAGGGACAGTCTCTGGCACGGGGGCGGCAGCTTCCTCGTCGGCGTTTTCTTCCGCTGGCGGTTCAACGCTGTCCTCTGGCTCTTCAGACACGGGCGTTGCGACATCCTCTGTGGGGCTTTGGTCGCCTGCCAGTGCGTCTATATCGACGAATCCGCCCGTTTGAGGCGCGGTTTCTTCGACGGCCGTCGCCTCGACCACCTGACCCCCTGAAATGCTGTCCATATCCTCATCCAGCGGCGGAGAGAGAGAGGCCACATGCGCCACCCCTTCCTCTCGGATCAGTTTCTGCACGCCGCGAATGGTCAGACCCTGATCGTGCAGAAGCATTTTGATGCCGCCGATCAGGCGCATGTCGGACGGGCGGTAATAGCGGCGTCCGCCGGCACGTTTCACCGGTTTGATCTGGCTGAACTTGCTTTCCCAAAAACGCAGCGCGTGCGCCTCTACCTCAAGCCAATCCGACACCTCGCGGATGGTTCGGAAGGCCTGAGGCGACTTGTCGGCCATGCGGTTTTACCCCTTGTTGCCAGCGGCAACCCGGTCCTTCATCAGATGCGAGGGGCGGAAGGTCAGAACCCTGCGGGGCGGAATCGGCGCCTCTTCCCCGGTCTTGGGGTTTCGGCCGACGCGGGCGGTTTTGGAGCGGACCGAGAAGGTGCCGAAGGAAGAGATCTTGACCTGCTCGCCTTCAACGAGGCTGTCAGACATCAGCTCCAGGACCCGTTCAACCAGCCCGGCGCTTTCATTGCGCGACAGGCCCACTTCGCGGAATACCGCTTCACTGAGATCCATGCGTGTTAGGGTCTTCCCGGTCATATTCGTCCTCCCAGGGTGGTTGACCCATCCTGCGCGTTCAAAGATAGCAAGTCAATATCAAGGGCTTGGGCGTTAACCTTATTGGCGGGCCATTGCCGTCCTACCAGCGAAGAACAGCCGCCCCCCAGGCCAGACCGCCACCGATGGCTTCTGCCACCAGCAAATCGCCCGGTTTGATATGCCCTTCAGAGACACCAACAGACAAGGCCAGCGGGATCGAGGCGGCAGAGGTGTTGCCGTGATCCTGAACCGTCACGATGACCCGATCCATTCCGACACCCATTTTCTGGGCGGTGCGGGTGATGATGCGCAGGTTGGCCTGATGCGGCACGATCCAGTCCACGTCATCGGCCCCAAGACCTTCATGATCCAATGCGGTGTGGGCAGTTTGTGCAAGTTTTTCAACAGCATGGCGGAAGACCTCTTTGCCTTCCATCTTTAGCACACCGGTGGATTGAGTGCGCGACACGCCACCATCGACATAGAGCAGATCGCGGAACTGGCCGTCGGAATGCAGATCGACCGACAGGATGCCCCGGTCAGCTTTGCTGCCCTCACCGGCCTGTGCCTCCAACACCAGGGCACCGGCCCCGTCCCCGAACAGGACGCAGGTGGTGCGGTCTTCCCAATCCATGATGCGGCTGAACGTTTCAGCCCCGATGACCAGCACGCGATTGGCCTGGCCCGACAGAATGTAGGCGTTCGCGGTCGAAAGCGCGTAAATGAAACCCGCGCAAACCGCCTGAACGTCGAAGGCAAAGCCATGGCGCATACCAAGCCCGGCCTGAATCATGGTGGCGACGGAGGGAAACGTTAGATCAGGGGTAGAGGTCGCGACGATCACGGCGTCGATATCAGCGGAGGTCAGCCCGGCATTTTCCAGCGCCGCCTGTGCGGCCTTGATGCCCAGATCGGACGTGGTTTCGTCCTCGGCTGCGAAATGACGGCGTTCGATTCCGGTGCGGGCGCGAATCCATTCGTCAGAGGTATCTACCTTCGCCTCGAATTCGGAATTCGGTACGACTCGGGCGGGCAGGTAGTGGCCAATGCCGACGGCAACTGCCCGGCGGGTCTGCGTGCCGGTTTCTCCGGTCATTCTTCGGAACCTCCGTTTGCATGGGCGATTGCCCGTTCGGATGCCGCGATACGCGCGGCCAGACGGTCACTGAACCCTGCCGCAGACAACTCTGCCGCCAGTTTGATCGCCGCCGCAACACCGGTTCCGTCAGACGACCCGTGGGACTTCACCACGGTGCCGTTCAGCCCCAGAAACACGCCACCATTCACCCGGCGCGGGTCGATCCGCTTGGACAGGCGTTGCAGCGAGGTATAGGCCAGCACGGCGGCAAGCTTTGACAAGATGGAATAGCGAAATGCCTCTCCCAGAAAATCGCGGATCAGCCCGGCCGTGCCTTCACCGGTCTTAAGCGCAATATTACCGGTAAAGCCGTCGGTGACGATCACATCAACACGATCAGAGGGGATGTCACTGCCCTCGACAAAGCCCACATATTCGAAATTGGCGGCATCCGCAGCTTTTGCGATGCTCTGCGAGGCCAGCTTAAGCTCTGCCCGGCCCTTGAATTCTTCGGTCCCGACATTCAGCAGGCCAACGCGCGGACGCCGCAGCCCCAGCCCGTTGCGGGCATAGGACGCGCCCATAAGTGCATAATGCAGAAGATCGGTTTCATCGGCGCGAATATCGGCGCCAACGTCCAGCATCACGTTGAACCCGTGCGGATTGCGTGATGGCCAAAGACAGGCGATGGCGGGGCGGTTCACGCCCTCGATCTTGCGCAGGCGCACCATGCTCATCGCCATCAGCGCGCCGGTATTGCCGCAGCTTATGGCAACGGTCGCCTCTCGGTTGCGAACCGAGTCGATGGCCGACCACATGGAGGTATCCTTGCCGGACCGCATGACATGGCTTGGCTTGTCATCCATCGTGACCACGCCAGCCGCATGACGAATGTCACATCGCCCGACAAGCGTCTGCTTGCGGGCGATCAGGCTTTCAAGCTCTGACTTGTTGCCGTGAACGATAAATCTCAGGTCCGGATTCTTCGCGACGGATTTCTCCATCCCGTCAACAATTGCTGACGGCCCGCGATCCCCGCCCATGGCGTCGATTGACAGCACGACTTCGGACGTCTTGACGTCGCTTACTCGTGCTGTTTCTGCCATGTTGGACCTGCCTTGGACGAACCCGCCGCGTTACGCTGCGTCGTCGTCCAGGTCGATCTCGTCCGCCTGCGCGATCACTTCACGATCGGCATAGGTGCCGCAGGACGGGCAGATGTGGTGCGGGCGCTTCAGCTCGCCGCAGGAGGGGCACTCGTTCGGATTGTCAGCGGTCAGAGCATCGTGGGCACGACGCATGTTCCGGCGCGAACGGGTGACTTTATTCTGGGGGACAGCCATGTCTCAACCTCGGTGTTTTTGCAGGGTGGGCTGTGGCAGCTTAGCCCCGCTTGCGTCTTTCAAAGTGTTCTGTCTCGTATCCGCCTTGCATACGTCGTTCCGGCTGGTCCGGACCTGCCGGGCGCGCACGAACGGCGCGTCAGTCCTACGCGGCGAATGAGGCCGGGAACATACTCGGATTTCCCCATCATGCAAGCCCTAATCACCGCCGTGGCAACTGGCATCAATCCGAGCTGTCCTCGCTACCGGATTTGCCCAGTTTGTCGCGCAATTCTGCGAGGCCAGCAAAGGGTTTCGCGGCTTCGTCACTCAGCGGCTTCACCCCTGGCTCCGCAAAATTCGCCACGCCCAGTTCCGCCCCGTCGGCGCGCGGGTAAAGCGGCAGCGCCAGCGCCAGCGCCTCGGCCATGACCGTCGCGGGGTCGATTTCAGCGGTGAGCGGCTCGATCGTGTCATCCTCGGGCATCTCTGCTTCGCCGGATTCGTCCAGCTTTAGGTCCGGCATTTCCGCCAGGAACCGGCGGCTAACATCCTGGTCAATCCGGGTCGTGACCGGGGCCAGTGTGACGACACAGGCCTGTACCACCGTCGCCCCGAGCCGCCCGTCAAGCCGCCAGTCCCGTTTTCCGTCGGCACGAATCTCGCCGGAAAAGCGCAGCTTGCGAATCCCCTCGATGCCAAGATCATTCGCCAAAGCCGCGCGTGCGGGGGCGTCCGGGGTAATTTCGAACCGGGTGGGGGATTTGGTGGACAGGTCTGACACCGCAAATCCGGGCGCGTCGGGTCTTGATCTGGTCATGAACGATTCCTGTTAGATACGTCAGGCGCAAGGCAGGTTACGCGGAACTTGCCCTGTGCGCCATGGTCGGTTAAGCCGTTAGAAAGCTTTGCCGGGCCTTGCAAGAGCGCGGTGCAATTGGGCGTGCAGGAGGATCGATGCAGATGACCAGACAGCTTCTTGGCGGACGGCTGGTGTTGGCGGCCCTCTTGGCTCTGGGTGTCAGCGCATGTGCAGCGACCTATACCAATCATGGCTATATCCCGCCGGCAGAGGATCTGGAGATGATCCTGCCCGGCGTCGATACCCGCGACAGCGTTGCTGAAAGCATAGGACGCCCCGCGGCATCCGGCATTGTTTCAGAAAACACCTGGTTCTATGTGGCCTCGCGCCAGCGCCATTTCACATACCATGCCCCCGAGGTCGTGGAACGCGATATCGTGGCCATCAGTTTCGATAGCCGTGGTACAGTGGAAAACATCCGTGAACTGGGCCTCGAAGACGGTGAGATCGTGCGCTTTTCCCGCCGCGTGACGGAGTCGAACATTCAGGAAGTCACGTTCTTGCGCCAGCTTCTGGGTAGCGTCGGTCGTGTGAACATTGCCGAAGCGATCAACGGAAGCTGATAGGCAGCGCGAGGTCTGGCCGGACCCGCCATTCATTCCTGCGCATTTTCATCCGTTCGCGGATAGGGCTTGTCGTGTGGCCGTCATATCCCCACAGTAGGAGCGTATGAGCAATGGTAGGCACTGGGTATGCGATGGTGCCGGAAAACAGAGGTTCAGAACATGAACCGACCGCTGACGCTGACACGGGGGCGCTACACAGCCCGATCCGCCTTGACCGAGGGCGACCTTCTGGCCGCGCAGCAGCTGCGATACCAGTGCTTTCGCGCCGGGCGGGGCGAAGACCGGGGCGTTGACCAAGATACGTTCGACGAGGCTTGCCAGCATGTCCTGATCGAAGATGCACATACCGGACAAGTGGTGTGTTGCTACCGGCTGTTGCAGCTTGAGAGCGGTGCCGAGCTGCCGCAAAGCTATTCTGCGCAGTATTACGACCTGACCCGGCTTCAGCGTTTTGAACGGCCGATGGCAGAGCTGGGGCGGTTCTGCATTCATCCGCAACGCTACGATCCGGATATCCTCCGTCTGGCCTGGGGCAGCATGACTGCGCTTGTTGATCGTGATGGTGTCGAAATGCTGTTTGGCTGCTCATCTTTCAGGGGAACGGATGCGGCGCCTTATCTCGATGCTTTTGCGCTGCTTCGCGAACGTCATGCCGCGCCAGAGCGGTGGCGTCCAGGGATCAAAGCCCCGGCGGTTGTCAGGTTCACAGATGGGTTGTCCGGTTCGGGTGAGGTCAAACACGCACAATCCGCGCTGCCGCCTCTTTTGCGCACCTATTTGCTGATGGGCGGATGGGTGAGTGATCATGCTGTGGTGGATCGGGATCTCGATACGCTTCACGTCTTTACGGGTTTGGAGATCAGCGCGGTACCGCCAGGACGGGCCAGTTTGCTGCGTGCTGTGGCCGGGTTGGTACAATAACCAATACATGCACACGCTGTGGCTGGGCGAGGCGGAGAGCAGGACTTAGAAAAAACGGGGCGAACATACTGCTCGCCCCGTCGCGCATCCGGTCAGGCCGGGAAGAGATCGGCCCCCGCGCCGCGACTTCGCTCAGCGGGTCCAAGGGCGGGCGGCAAGCTCCCGCTCTGCTTCGGACCGGCTGATTCCGATATCGGAAAGAAGATGATCATCCATATTCTTCAGGCCCTTACGGGTATGGCGACGCTCTTCCCACTTGACCAGAAGCACGACAAGACGCAACGCGGCGGCGGAGACCGGGGTAAGCTGACGACCGGAGAGGAACCCGAGGGCGGGGTGCGTTTGTGTCTGTGTCATGGGAGCGTCCTTTCGTGGAATTGTATTGACACAATGTGGCGCAAATGCCATGAGAATGTTGATACAAAGCAAATTGTTCCGGGTCGAGGGAAACATTGTAATGAATACAATTTGGCAACCGGACCTGAGTGCCCATTCCGGCCCCAAATACCGGGCGCTGATGGACGCGATCCGTGCGGGCATCGCTTCTGGAACGCTCTCGATCGGGGAAAAACTGCCGCCTGTCCGCGATCTTGCGTGGCGCTTGTCGATTACGCCGGGCACAGTGGCGCGTGCCTATAAAAGCCTCACCGATGACGGCGTGTTAGAGGCCGCCGTGGGACGGGGCACCTTCGTGGCCGGCAAAACCCCGCAGCCTCAGGCCGGCGAACCTCTGTTTGTTCAAACAGATGATGCGGTCGATCTGCGCAGCAGCCCGGTGCCGGATGTGGGGCAGGGGCCTATCATCGGGCGGATGCTGGCGCGCATTGCAATGGCCAGCAATTATGTCTCGTACCCCACAGCCGCCACAGACCAGCCTGCGCGCGCGGCGGTTGCCGACTGGGTGGGGCAGGGATTGCTTGGTCGCGTCGAGGCCGAAGATGTGGTGATGGCGCACGGCACCCAGAATGCCATTATCCTCGCACTTCAGGCGATCCTGTCGGGTCCGTCGCCGGTGATCCTGACCGAAGATTTGACCTATCCCGGCGTGCGCCACGCGGCGCGGCTGTTGCGGGCGCGGGTGGTGCCATTGGCAATGGATGGCGATGGAATTCTCCCCGAAGCCCTGGAGGCCGCTTGTCGCGACCATGGCGGGCAGGTGCTAATCACCGCAGCAATGGTGCATTCCCCCACAACCCGCACAACACCGCTGGCCCGCAAGCAGCAACTGGCTGCGCTGGCACGGAAATATCAGCTTCAGGTGCTGGAGGATGACTGTTTTCGCCTTGGCGATGCGGGGGAGGTGCCGGGCTATCGGCTGCTTTTGCCCGAGCGCGGCTGGTATCTGTCGTCGCTGACCAAGTCGGTCAGTTCCTCGCTGCGCTTCGGCTTTATCGTCTGCCCGCAGGGATGGGCCGACACAACCCGCCAGACCGCACAATCTAGCTTTTACGGATTGCCGCAGCCGGTGCTTGACCTTGGGGCCGAGCTGATCCGCAGCGGTGAGGCCGCCCGTATCCGCGACCTGGTGCTGGAGGCAAACCGCCACCGGGTGCGGCTGGCCGTCAACGCGCTTGGCGGCTGGGACCTGGAGTGGCGCCCGGATGTGCCCTATGTCTGGCTTCGCCTGCCGCGCGGGTGGCGGGCGTCTACATTTGCGCGGGCCTGCGAGACGAGGGGCATTCGCATAAAATCCGCGGACGAGTTCGCGCTGGAAGATGGTAACGCCCCGTCCGCCGTGCGCATCGCCTGCAACTCCACCGCGTCCGAGGCCCGGTACGAAGCCGCGCTGCGCGAATTGGGCGATCTGCTGGCAAATCCGCCACTGAAAGCAGATGTTTTGATGGGGTAAAATAATACCACAATAGTAAATCATTGAATTTGCTAACTAAATATGAATTCAGGGTCAAAACAATGTGTTGACCTCCCCTCGGAAATCGTTAGAACACGCCCATCCGACGGGGGGCTCTGGCCCCTCGTTTGTTCTTGAGATGATCCGGGGGCCACATCGGCCCCGGCCCCGCAAGGAAAAGACAGATGAAAACCTTCACCGCTACCCCGGCGGATATCGACAAGCAGTGGATCCTGATCGACGCCGAGGGCGTTGTTCTGGGCCGTCTCGCCTCGATCATCGCCATGCGCCTGCGCGGAAAGCACAAGGCGTCGTTCACCCCCCATATGGACATGGGTGACAATGTTATCGTCATCAACGCTGACAAGATCCAGCTGACGGGCAACAAGCGCAACAAGCCGAACTACTGGCACACCGGATATCCGGGCGGCATCAAGTCCCGCACCACCGGCCAGATCCTGGAAGGCAAGTACCCCGAGCGCGTGGTCATGCAGGCCGTTAAGCGCATGCTGCCCGGCGGCCCGCTGAGCCGCAAGCAGATGACCAACCTGCGCGTCTACGCCGGTGCCGCCCATCCGCACGAGGCACAAGAGCCTGCTGTGCTGGATGTTAAATCCATGAACTCCAAGAACACGCGGAGCTGATATCATGGCTGAAACCATTACCTCGCTCGAAGAGCTGCAAGCCGTGGCCGGTGGCGCCGCTGTTTCCGAAGCAACCCCGCTCGAGACCCCCCGTGAGCCGCAGCGCGACGCGCTTGGCCGTTCCTATGCCACCGGCAAGCGGAAAGACGCTATTGCCCGCGTGTGGATCAAGCCGGGCTCCGGCAAGGTCACTGTGAACGGCAAGGAAATGAACGCGTATTTCGCCCGTCCGGTGCTGCAGATGATCCTGCGCCAGCCGTTCACCGTCGCTGGCCGTGAAGACCAGTTCGACGTGATGGCCACCGTCAAGGGTGGCGGTCTGTCCGGTCAGGCCGGTGCCGTCAAGCATGGCATCTCGGTAGCGCTTCAGCGTTACGAGCCGTCCTTGCGTGGCGCTCTGAAAGCCGCAGGCTTCCTGACCCGCGACAGCCGCGTGGTGGAACGCAAGAAGTTCGGCCGCCGCAAGGCCCGTCGTTCGTTCCAGTTCTCCAAGCGCTAACGCAGAACGAACAAAAAACTCAACAAAAACAAACGCTCGCTTGCAAAAGCGAGCGTTTTTCTTTGGTAGCATATCGATAGCAGAATATTGAAGTCGTTGACGTTTAAGGTTAGCGATTTTAGCATAATCGCAGCAGTTAAAGCATCTTTTTGGCGGGCAGCGGTTGGCGTTTTACGAAGACAGACATGAACACTACGGTGGCGCGCTATTGCTGTTTAGGCGCAACCTGTCTGTCGCTGTGCCCAACTCAAAATCCCATCGCGCTGCAAACTGGTATATGCGGCTAAAGATAGCTGGGCACAAAGGCTACATCACGCGCAGCACAAAGCTGGCGAAGTACGAAGAAGCATTTGTGTTTGCGCAGAGTGAGTTCTTGCGTTTGCAGCAGGCGGCGCGGCTTGGGCACAGCTTGGACGAATACACGTTTGAGCAGCATTGGAGCGATTGGTACGAGCGCAATTTGCGCAGTGGCACGTGGAAGGAACAACGCGCGCTTTGGCACAAGCGTTACTTCAACCGCTATTTCAAAGAGTACTTCTCGCACGCAGATAGCACTTCCATGCTGCTCAATGACATCACACCGCAGTATGCACATGGCTATTGGGATTGGCGGAAAGCGTACTGGCTGACTGACAGGGGCGTTAAGCTGCGCGAGTACAATCCAAAAAGACGTGGCAACAAGACAGGCGGCACAGCAAACGCAAAGGATTTACCAGCACTTAAGACGCTGCAGATGGAGCAAAGCGCGCTTAATCAGATCTTCTACGATGCATTTGAGAAGGGGCGCACACAGCAGGTCTTCAAGCTGCGTGTTGCTGAACGCGGACAAACACCAAACAGACGCGCTGGCTTTGATACGGGCAAAGAGTATGCTGTTCTGGTGCGCAATCTGCGCAGCTACAGGGACTGCGTTGGGCGCTTTGCAAGCACAGGCTTGAATGCCTGGCACAAGCTGCAACGTGCGCAGCTGTCCTACTTTGTCATGTTCTTGCTGCACAGCGGTTTACGCGTGGGGGAAGCACGCGAGATGAAGTGGAGTGATGTTAAGCTGGATGAGGTAGTAGACGGCGAAGAAGAGTGCATTGCGGAAGTGCGTGTAAGCAAGGCGACGAAGAAGAACGAAGTGCGCTACGTGCAGACGCAGCCAAGCGCAAACAAAGCACTCAAAGACTGGTTTGAAATCACGCCATACAAAGAACGAAACGATTGGGTTTGGTTTGGGCAGAAGCGGGATGCAGACGGCAAGGCGCAGCAGATTGGCGACTTAAACAAAAGCTTTCAGCAGTACCTGCGTGCAATCGACTTTGACGGCAGGAAAGATGGCTTGCTGTTGAACAGGGATGGCGAACGACGCAGCTTGTACAGCTTGCGACACACATACGCGACACAGCGCTTGGAGAAGGGCGATGTGAGCGTGTACGACTTGGCGATCAACATGGGCTGCAAGGTCAAGCAGATTGAAACACACTATAGTCATGTCGTTTCAAAACAGCGCAGGCAGCAGATAACGCAGACAAAACGCAAAAAGAAAAGCAGCGCTGCTGATGGCGCTGCTTTGAACGATGACGCATTTTTTAGTGAGATACGGCGCCGCTACAATGCTGGGGAGATAAGCGACGCTGCGTTTTTGGAACTTGTGAAGAGCGCGACAACTTAGGCGTATTTTGCGTAATATTCTTCGACGCTGTATGGTTTGCCAACGTAGTCCAAGCGGCACATCTTATTGATCTCAAAATGGTTCTGCATAACTTGCTGCAACGTCAGTTGGTCGTTGCGAAACTGCCCATAGATAAACTTGCCATTGAAGTGCGTTTTGAAGCTGCTGGGCAGTGGACCGTGTTGTTTGCACCAAGTATCAGTCCAGTTTGCTGCTGTGGAAATTTTCCACACGTCGTTGGCGTCATAGCCGTTGATTTGCAGGCAAAGAAAAGCCGCAAGTTGCAGCTGTAGCTTCATCTGTTCGTAATCAAATTCTTTTGTATCAAGTTGAATATCGAACATGATCTGCGGGCGACGGTTGAAAGTGACGATGTAATTAACGTTCATAACGTGTCCTTTTGGTATGTTTGCGCGTCTGCTGCTATCTCAGCAATCCTGTGTTTGTGCAGCAGGTAGTCGCTCAGCAGCTGCTCTACTTCTCGCAAGCCCTGCTTCCCGTCGCTATCGCGCCGCTTTGCTAACCTTGCCCGTGTGTAAGCCAGGCAGTTTATTGCCGCGTCTACGCTAAAGTCGTGTCCTGCGTGTTTTTGCCAGATACAGCAGCAAAGTGCTGGATTTGGGCAAGGGCAACGCTGTGTTTGTGAAGGAACTGAAAGACGTGGAAGGCGCGCTGGAAGCGTTTTTGGTTGCAACGCAACAAGGCGAACTGGACGCTGCGATTGACGCGGCGCTGAGCAAGCGCAAAGCTGCTTGATCGACACTGGTGCGGGCGGGTTTTGTTGCTTGAAATCAAAGCAACCGCCCGCGCTTGTTTGCGTGTTTTCTATGAGTTAGCAGCGAAACTGAGACTGTGCGCGAACGGATTGTATGACGTTGCCAGCGCCTTGCAACGAAAACGGACCAAGCGTGTTGCTGCCGAACTCAAAAGCAACTGCGTCGTGCTGTTCAAACCATTCAACTACGCTCAGCCAATGTCCTAGTGCTTCGCCAAAATTGTCGAAAGCAAAGCGCAAAGTGTACTGCGGCTGCGTTGAGTTGCCATACGGACCTTCCAGTGGTCCTGCGTAGATCTCTGCAACGTGCATCGCCGTCCATTCCATCCGTCCTGCGCCATCAAAAACGAACGTGACGCGCGGATTGGACTGCGGAGAGATACGCTGCGTTGTGAACACTTCTAACGTTGGACCACCGAACGCGTGCGAACAGGTGATTGCAATGCTCTGGTTCGGTGACATTGCGACGGTGCCGTCAAAATCAACGTACCACTGTGCGTGCGCGGTGCTGCCAAAAAACAGAAACGCAAGGCAAGTTAAAAGTTTCCGCATCGAAAATTCCTCAACATAACTTGTCGAAAGCTTACTTGAGATCTGAGCCTGTGGGCAAGCTAAGCTGCTCGCGTTTGCTTTAGCCAGCTATGGGGCCATTGGTCATCACGGCGAAGACGCGGTCTTTCAAAGACCTGCAGCCTCGAGACTCTCGAAATATCGATCGGCGGTTTCCGGGTTCTTGTAGGGAAAAATTGCCTTGAAGGCAGACAGATCGAAATCGGGGCGTGCTGCGAAAAGCGCAGCCTTTGCGGCATTCATGCGATCTCTGTCTTCTAACATGACATAGCAGGCGGCGAGATATGCGTGGATGTAGAAGGGGGGCGCGTGAATCCGTTCAAAGGCCAAAGCGGCCTCGCGGAAGCGCCCCAAAGTGTGAAGACACCGGCCTTGGATTGACCAAAACCAATCGGGAAAGAAAGGATTGACCCGCATAGCCTCACGGATACGTTGCAGCCCTGCTTCGGACTGGTCGAGATACATCAGGAACCGACCATATTCGGTCAGGACAAGCTCATCGTTTGGATTGGCACGAAGCGCGGCCTGGAACCGAAATTCCGCCTGATCGTACTGCCGGTGAATGAACAGGCACATGCCAAGCGCAAGATGCCCCTTCGGCTCAGTTGGATCGAGAGCAACCGCCCTTTCGGCGGCCTTGACCACATCAGATAGCTCAACACTCGCATCGATGTTCCAGCGCAGGTACAAACGGGCCATGGCCAGCCAACCATGCGCCCGGCCGTAATCAGGCGACCGCTGAATAGCGAGTTCGAATAGTCGCTGCGCCTCAAGATAGCCTTCTTCTGAAAACCTGTGCAGCGCAGCGATCCCTTTGAGAACCAACTCGTAGCTTTCCAAGTTGTCCGGCCGGTTCTCGGCGACGTGACTTAATACGCTAGCAGCTATTCGGTCTGCTGTGGTGGCCGCAACGGTTCTCGCGATTTCGGCTTGGATATCGAAAACGTCCATCAACTCGCGATCGAAACGCTCGGCCCAAAGCTCGTGTCCCGTCTCGCAGCTTACGAGGTGCGCAGCCACGCGCAGCTTGCCAGCCGCGACACGCACCGAGCCACTGAGATAGAAGCGCACGCCAAGCTCCGCGCCGATCTGTTTCGCACTGAGTGTTTCTTCATCGACGCGAAGGGCCGACTGCCGCGAGACGACAAGGATATCCGGCACGCGCGAGAGTTCCACTGTGACATCCTCGGAGATGCCTTCACCAAGGAATTCGGCTTCGCTATCCTTTGGCAACCCGCGGAAGTGCAATACCGCTATCGAGGGTCTGGCCGGTGCCTTTATGGTAGATGCGGGCATGTTGCCGGGCGCAACGATCAATTCAGCCGGCTCAGACGATTGACGCCTGTCGCGGCGGATTTGCTGTGCGATTTCTGTGCTTAGGGCTTCAGGAGCCACGCCAAGTTCCCGTGCGAGAATGCTTTCAAGGCTTGCGTATTGCCGCAAAGCCGCGTCGTAGCGGCCCTGCGCTTGATAAGCCTTCATGACACGGCGGTGGACATGCTCTTGTAGCGGGTCGAGCTGAAGCAGCATTTGACCCACCGTGATCATTTCATCGTAGCGCCGCTCTTGGGTGTACAGGTCCGCTAGCCTTATCAGCGCAGCCGTTTTACGCGAGCGCAAGGTTCCACGTTCGGCATCCAGCCAACGATCGAATTCTGGAGTGACGGCGCCAAAACCTTCTAGAAACTCGCCTCTGAATTGCGCGGCAAGTTGTTCCAAATCTTCTTTGCCGTCGGCTTCGACAAGACTGAGCATGTCGACCAGGTCTGAACGAATGCGCCGCTCGTCGAGACGGATAGTTTCAGCCGAAGCCAATAGTACGGACGCTGCGCCACCCAGAGCCTTGCGAAGAGCCGAGAGAGCCTGGCGAAGACTTGCACGCGCCTGTGCCTCCGGTACATCGCCCCACAGAAGTCCGGACAAAGTTTCCCGGGGAACGTTCATCCCGACGCGATGGCAAAGGTAAGCCATTAGCGCGGCGGGCTTCCTGCCCGGCAACGGCAGCTCCGCCCTGCCGGAGTGCATTCGCATCGGTCCAAGCAGGTTAATCGTCACGTCGATGCGGTCACTGTCAGACAACCGTCAATGTCCTTTTTGCGCTCTGTTAACGCCACACGCCACGAGCGATTGACGCCATTTGGCTAGAGTACGTTCAGACGAAACAGAAAGCCAACGGAGACTGACATGTATGATTTTGATGCCCACACCCGCCAACTCGCCAACCTCGAAACCGCAGTCCGCGACGCACGCCAGCAGAACGTAAATTTTCGCATGCCGTCGATGCGAGTGATCTCGGTCGTGGTGTCTTTGCTGATCGCTGGAACAGTGTTCGGCGCAGGTGTGATCTGAACTTGCCAACTGCCAACTGAAAAAAGCCCCGCTTCTGCGGGGCCTTATCTGTCAGCGGTCGGCAGAGTTGGCTTGAATCCGGCCAGCGGCAACGCAGCGAGCCGATTCAAAGCCGCGGGCATCTCGCAAGCACTCCAACTTGTTGTCCGATGACCGCCGTCATCCCGAAGCGGACGCAAGGGCCCAGACACGAGTTTGCATTAGCCGGCCTTCGCGCGCGGGCCGTGAACTGGTAAGGTCCGGGGTGAGGTGTGCTTTTGCCAAGCTCACACGACTGTTTGCTGAAAGGCTGTTGGAGGCTGGAGGGGCGTCTTTTGTCACTTTCATTGGAAAAACGTTGAAAAGGGTCTCTATTGCACTTCTGTTCCTCGGAGCGGCGCTTTGGCTCTGGAATAGCTCATTGCTCGTCTTTGGCCTGGAGGATCATGAGACGCGGTTGATCGCTCACCGCGGTGTTCATCATATTTACGCCGGGACCGATCGTTCGACCGAATCCTGCCACGCATCCCCGGTCGAACCCATCGTGCATGATTTCATTGAGAACACGATCCCCTCGATGGAAGAGGCATTTCGACTGGGTGCCGACGTGGTGGAGATTGATGTTCATCTCACCACGGACAACGTTTTTGCCGTCTTCCATGATTGGACCCTCGATTGCCGCACCAACGGGACCGGCGTCACACACATGCAGGACATCGCCCATCTTCAATCCCTTGACGTTGGATACTGGATTGACGATGGCACCGGCACCTTTCCACTCAGGGGACAGGCAGTCGGGCAAATGCCGACCCTTAGCGGGGTTCTGCAAGAGGAAATGCAGGGACTGTTCCTGATAAACTTCAAGAGCCAGCGACGCGAGGAAGGGTTGGCGCTCGCCGCGATGTTGGAACAGACGGCCCTGCGCGAGCAAGTGTTCGGTGTTTACGGGGGAGAGCCGCCAACACGCGCCGCGATCGCTTCAACACCCGGACTTCGTGGCTTTGATCGAGTGTCTTTGGAGGCCTGTCTGCTGCGCTACCTCGCCCTGGGCTGGAGCGGCTATGTGCCGGAGAGCTGCCACAATACACTGGTCATTGTTCCGCAGGATTATGCACCGTTCCTGTGGGGATGGCCGCATCGGTTCACACGCCGCCTCGAAGCGGTCGGAACGGAGGTCATTCTTGCCGGAGACTATGATGGTTCCGGCTTTGCAAGCGGTATCGATGACGCCGAAAGCTTCGGTGATGTGCCGGATGCTTTCGATGGCTATGTCTGGACCAATCGTATTGAGTTGATTGGCCCGCTGGAAGCAGCCCGCGATTAGGCTGCGGACCCTCGTGCACGGCGCGGCAATTTGCACGTTGGGCTCTCACTCAGCTCTCACCGCATGTCACACGAACGGCCGCTTTCGGGGAACGGGTTTGACATTGCAAAGCCCGCATTCTGCACATCGTCAATGCTGATGCCGCGCACAGCAAAGGCTGGTCGGGAAATTTCAAAGTACTGGGCTGTGAATATAGGCTTCGCTGGTCTGAGGCGGAGCCGGAATATCCGCAGCGAATCCACACTTCCCGCCCACGACTGTCAGGCTGATACGTTCGACCCAGACCGGCCATCATTGATCGTCGTCAGCACGGCGGTTTCCCCAGGCCTGTATTCCATGCATCGAGCAGCATTTTCGATGGCTCAAGGTCCGAAGCGCGGAACTTTTCTGCCGTTCCGCGTTTGCCAAGCAAGGCCCCGCTTTTGACGCTTCGCATCTGTGGTGATCTGCCATCATGACATGACACCGACCATTTCCTTGGGCTCCAAGCTCTGACGGGCAACGGGTGATCAGCGGTTGATCTCGTCCTATGCAACGCCATGAGCTTTGATGCAGGACAACATGGCCTGCACTTTCTCGGTGCGGTGCAGATCTATATGCGTGACAAGCCAGCCAGTGACCTTCCAGTCGGCATTGGCAGGCAGTACGGGGCGCAGGCTACCCCGCCTTTGCGCCTCTGTATCACCCATCAGGCCTATGCCAAGCCCTGCACAGATCGCTTCTCCAACAATGCCAATATCGCGGGACGAGAGTGCCACCATCTCCGGGCGAATGTTGTCCTTGAGCCAGCTGCCAAAAAGCGGAAGGCGATCACGGGGAAATTCCGGCAGCACAAATTCATGCCCGGAAAATCCATCGCGCGCGTCCGGTATGCCCTGCCGAGCGACATAGCTGTCATGCGCATAGAGGTTGAAGCCGATATCGCCAAAATGAGTGACAACGTAGTCGGGATGATCCGGCTTTGCCCCGGCGCGTAGGGCGATATGGGCTTCGCCGTATTCCAGCCGGGCAAGGTCTTCGCTTACGTCGACGCGGACGACGCATTGTGGATTTTCACGTCGAAACACGTCGATGGCCCCCATGAGCAATCCGGCAAATGGGGCAAGAAGGGACAGTTTGATTTCACCCTCGATCTGCGCACTGCCTCCTTGCACGCGCCCGGCCAGGTCTTCGATCATCTCTTCGGCCTTCTGAGCCACGCGCAGGACATCCTGTCCGACCTCAGTCAGCGCATAGCCACGCGCATGGCGGATAAAGATCTTGCTGCCAATCTCATCCTCCAGCGCGTCGATATGGCGGTTCACCGTCGCGCGGTGCAGCCCCAAATAATCTGCGGCCGCACTGACCGTGCCCAATCGGGCCACGTGATAGGCCGTTCGTAATTCCGTCCATTTTTCCAAGACGCTGACCTGTACATATTTCGCGCATATCATGCCGAAATTCGCGCATTGAATGCGAATTTGCAGCAAGTTACCACGGTCGGCAAGGAAGACAAGACTTTCAAGGAGTGTTCAATGAAATACCTCTCATACGGCCTGCGCGGCCTGCTGACACTGGCCTTTGTTGCGGCGGGCATCGCGAAACTCGCGGGCGCCGAGATGATGGTTGCCACGTTTGACGCCATTGGTATTGGTCAGTGGTTCCGCTTTGTAACGGGCGCCATCGAAGTGGCAGCCCCTGTTCTACTTTGGTTGCCGGGCAAACAGGTGCTGGGTGCTGCGATCCTTGGGGCGACCATGGTTGGCGCAGTGCTGGCGCATCTTTTCATCCTTGGGCCGTCGGCAGTGCCGGCTATCATCCTTGGCCTGATCTGTGCTGCAGTGATCTACCTGTACCGCGACCAGATCAGCGACCCGATGGGCCGCGTCACCGCGTAAAACACCACATCTAGGCCGCGTGCAGATTTTGCGCGCGGCCCATCTGATTTCATTGGAAGAATCATCGACTTGACGGGGCATCATTGGTCCCCGAATTAAATTCGGCATTATTTTGAGCACGTCTTGAGACACGCGAAGAGGGGTGACTTGGTTCGACATACCCCTCGAAGCCAAGGCAAAGCGTGGGTAGTCCGCATCTTGGCCAGTCGAGCCAGCGGCCGTTTCAGAGCAGTTTGATCGCGCGCTCGGACGTGTCGCGGATATGTTTCTCTATCAGAGCGGCGGCGAGGTCGGCATCGCGCGCGAGGGTCGCGTTCATGATCTCCCGGTGCTCCTCGAATTTTCGGCCGCCAAGTCCCTTCGGCGCACGTTTGGTGACGAAGCGGTACCGGTCCAGCTGGTCGAACATGATGCTGCGCAGCCGGAACAGCCAGCGCCCCGGGCAGGCGGCGACGATGGCCTCGTGAAACTCGCGATGGCGCTCGACCCATTCCGAGTGGCGGACCATCCGCCGTTCCCATGGCAGTGATTCGATGATGCTGAGGCGATGGTGAGCGGCGACGATGTTGGTCTCCCAATCCTCGTCGCCATGGGCGATGGCCTCGCGCACTGCGCGTCCTTCGAAAGTGATGAAATGCTCGGTGATCTCGCTCAGTTCTTCAGCGGAAACGGGTGATACCCTGAAGCCCTTTCCGGCCTCAAGGGTCACGAAGCCTTCGGAGGAAAGTTGCGACAGCGCCTCGCGAAGGGTGCCGATGCCAACATCGTAGCGCTTCGTCATCTCCGCGAATTTCAGGCGAGTCCCGGGCTCGAACACGCTGCTAATGATGTCGTTGCGAAGCCGCGTCAGCGCGTCCCGGGCGCCGGATGCGCCTGGCCCGTCCGATTTCGCGGCAAGCTCTCTTGCCGACGTCGATGTCCCTGGGATCACGGGTTCTTCCATGCCTTGGCAGCCCTTTTCTGAGGTGTCGGCGTCGCCCCGCGCGCCTACGTTCCATATTTTCGAATATCCCAAGAAAACGCGAATGGACAGGTTTTTTCGGCATCATGGGTTTTCACGATGTAGCTTCGATGCTATTCAGATTTTCGAAAATAGGAAGATATGCGAATGAAGTTTCTATCTTTTTTCAGAGATGACCAGCCAAGCTGGGGGAGCGTCGCGAAAGGGGGGATCATCGATCTCGGGCAGCGCTCAAGCGGTCGGTTTCCCGATCTTCGGTCTTTCATCGCGGCGGGCCTGCCGCGCGATCTTCTGGATGATTCGGGGGGGGGCGATCTGGCCTTTGACGAGGTCACACTGGCCCCGGTGATCCCAAACCCCGACAAGATCGTCATGGCGGCTGTCAATTACCTCGAGGATACAACGGACCCCGATACGCTTCCGGCCTATCCCGTCTTGTTCCTGCGCCTGCCATCGTCGCAGATCGGCCACGGCGCGCCGTTGATCCAGCCCCGGTCCTCACAGAAACTGGATTTCGAGGGCGAGCTGGCCGTGATCATAGGTGCGGGCGGGCGGCATATCCCGCGCGAGGAGGCGATGGCGCATGTGGCGGGATACGCGATCTACAACGATGGCAGCGTGCGCGACTGGCAGAAGCACAGTCACCAATTCACGCCGGGCAAAAACTTTACCGGAACCGGGGCTTTCGGGCCCTGGATGGTCGAAGCGGCGGATCTTCCGATCCCGGATCGGGCGCTGTCGCTGGTGACTCGGATCAACGGGGTGGAAAAGCAGCGTACGGACACGTCACGCATGATCTTCGATATTCCATACCTGATTTCCTACATCTCCACCTTCGCGCCACTGGTGCCCGGCGACGTGATCGTGACCGGAACATGCACGGGCTTCGGCACGACGCGGACACCGCCCGAATTCCTTGTGCCCGGCGATGTCGTCGAGGTTGAGATCGAGGGAATCGGCCTGCTGTCCAACACAGTAGAGGCCGAGAAGTGATACGGGCGTTGGGCGCTGGGGTGGGGCGTTTTCCACCAAATGCAAATTTTCGAAAATGTTTGTGCTATGCGAAACTACGTGCTAGCACGGACTGCAAGTAGAGACGGGGGATGAGTCGACATGAGCTATCTTGTGAATGCGATGGGTCACGTTCAGTTGAACGTCATGGATGTCGATGCCCTTGTGCGCGAATCCGTTGAGATCCTTGGTTTGCGCGTGACCCGGGAAGAAGCTGGATGCGTCTGGCTTTCTTCGAATGGGCGCATGGCGGAACTGGTGCTGCACGAGGCCGGCGAGAACTCCATGCGCGCTCTTGGCTTCGAGGCGGTGTCAGAAGCTGCCGTCGCTGAGGCCGCGGCGCGTGTCGCGGATGCGGGGTGCCGCCTCATTTCGTCCGAGCCCAGCCTGGACTGCTGCGTGACAGGGATGACCTTTGTCACGCCGCAGGGCCATACGATTGAGCTGCACAGCCCCGTCGCCACAGAGATCTACGGCAACAGGCATCCGACCACTGGCATGGCTCCGCTGCGCATCGACCACGTTAACATCACTTCGCCCGAACCGGCCGAGACCCGCGCCCAGATGGAGGCGATCATGGGCATGCGCCTGTCCGAGCGGATGGTGGATGATGGCCTCAGCTGGATGCGGGGCGCGAACCGCCTTCACCACATCCTCGGCATTGTGAAGGGCGAAACCGGGCTGCACCACTATTCGTGGGAAGTGGCTGAGTTCTCGGACTACTGCACGCTGGGCGACCGTCTGGACACGATCGAGAAGAACTTCATCTGGGGGCCAGGGCGGCATCGCCCGGGCGACAACACCTTCGCCTATTACATCGACACCTGCGGCGCGATGGTCGAATGCGCGGGCAACATGGCGCTGATCAATGACGATGATCGCTATGAGCCGAACGTGATCACCGCGCTCAAGCGGCCCGACAACGTGCGGGTGATGAATGTCTGGGGCGAACCTGCGCCGCTGCCGTGGCGCGAGCACCGTTTTCCTTGGGCGGCGCCTTTGGCGTAAGTGAGCTTCTGAGGAGGGGCAAGACCATGATAAAGCTTGGAATTCTCGAAGGATCGTTGCGCCGTGCATCGCTGTCGCGTGCGGTGGCACGGGCGGCGACCGGCCTTGTGCCGGGCGGGATGGACCCCGTGAGCCTGCCAAATCCCGGCACCCTTCCGCTGTTCGACCAGGATATCCTGGATGCCGGAATGCCCGAGAGCGTCGAGGCCATGGTGGCCGCGGTTGAGGGGGTGGATGCCGTTCTGATCGTGACGCCGGAATACAACTGGTCAATACCCGGCGGGCTGAAGAACGCGATCGACTGGCTTTCGCGCGTCTCCCCGAACCCGATGGCGCGCAAACCCGTCGCGGTCTGGAGCGTGTCGCCCGGTCTCTTGGGGGGCGCGCGCGTTCATGAAAGCCTGCGCCAGACGCTGCATTGCCAGGAGGCGGTCATCATGGCCAAACCCGAGGTGCAGGTCGCGGGTGCGCGAGGCAAGGTGGATGTCGAAACCGGCACGATCACCAACGCCGATACCGAAGCCTTCCTGCGCGGGCATCTTTCGAGCTTTGCCGCATTCTGCAATTCCTGGAGCCGCGCCTAGACGCGGCCCCGTTTCAACTCGAAGACGAGGCGCAAAGTCATGGAACATCCGCTAACGTTCATGTCCGACGGCCTGAAACTGTCCGGTGTCTTGCATGTGCCCGAGGGCCGCAAGCCCGGCCAGCGGCTGCCGACCTTCATCGTGCTGCACGGGTTCGTCGGCACGAAGGACAAGTCGCATGTGGAGCTGGTCTCGCACATGCTCGAGGCGATGGGTTACTGCGTGTTCCGCATCGATTTCCGCGGCTGTGGCCAGAGCGAGGGCGCGCGCGGCGAGGTGCGCTGCCACGACCAGGTGGCCGACACGCGTAATGCCCTGTCCTTCATCGCACAGCGCGAAGAGGTCGACCCCGAGCGGATTGGTCTGACCGGCCACAGCTTCGGCGCGGCCGTTGCCATCTTCACCGGCGGTGTCGACCGGCGGGTGGCCTGTGTCATGTCGCTTTGTGGCTGGGGCGATGGAGAGCGCAAGTTCCGCGGTCAGCACCCGACGCCCGAAGCCTGGGAGAAGTTCACCGGCATCCTTGAAGAGGGCCGCCGCCACCGCGCAGAGACGGGCGAAAGCATGTGGGTATCGCGCTTCGACGTGGTCCCGATCCCCGAGGAGCTGCGCAAGAACCTGTCGCCCCACGCGCAGTTCGAGGTGCCCGTCGAGACCGCTATCAGCATGTACCATTTTCGGGCTGAGGACGTGGTCGCGGATATCGCGCCGCGCCCGCTTTTGCTGTTCCACACCGCAGGCGACGTGATCACGCCGATGGAGCAATCCATCAGCCTGTTCCAAAAGGCCGGCGCCAATGCCGAACTGATGATCCCCACGGGCGTGTCGCATTTCCCGCTGTCCGACGAGGACGCGCCCCATACCCGCGCGCTGATTTCAGCCTGGCTTGAGAAATTCTTTCCGACCCCGCTTGGTGCCGAGGCATGATGCGGTTTCGCCCAGACGACCTTAAAGGGTATGCCGCCGCGCTGCTGGAGGCGACGGGCTACACGCCCGAGCACGCCGAGCGGACGGCGGAGATCCTGGTCTGGGCGAATGCACGGGGGGCGGAGTCGCACGGTGTCCTTCGCATTCCGCGCTATGGCGAAATGGTCGAAACGGGGCTGATCGACCCAATAGCGGTTCCGTCCGTCGTGTCGCGCGAGGGCGCGGTCGCGGTGGTCGAGGCCGCGCGGGCCCCCGGACCGTCTGGCATGGTCGTCGCGATGGACACCGCCATCGAGATCGCCGCTGAGTCGGGCATCGGCTGGTGTTCGGCGCGGAACATCACCCATGCCGGCGCTGTCGGCTATTTCGCTCTTCGAGCGGCCGAGCGCGGCTGTCTCGGCATCGTCATTACGGCATCGGGCCCGCTTATGGCCTATCACGGGGCGCGGGTCGCAGGGCTTTCGACCAACCCGATTTCCGTTGCGGTGCCGACGCGCAGCCTGCCGCTTCTGCTAGACATGTCCACCTCGACCGTGGCCCTGGGCAAGATCCTGCACGCGAAGGATACCGGCACCCCGATCCCCGAGGGCTGGGCCATCGACGCCGAAGGTGCGCCCGCAACCGACCCCGCCAAGGTCGCGACGCTGACGCCGCTTGGTGGCCCGAAGGGATCGGGCCTGTCGCTGATGATCGAGGTTCTGGCCAGCGTGCTTGTGTCGAACCCGGCCATTTCGAGCGTCCTGTCCGGGCAGAAGGGTGCCATGAACGGTGCAGCCCTTGCCCTAAGGATCGGCGCCTTCGCCGACCCCGATGTATTCGCTACGCAGATCGCCGAGCTGGCACAGCGCCTGAAGGCACTGCCGACAGCCCAGGGGACCGACGAGATCCTGATGCCCGGTGAGCGCGGCTTTCGCCTTGCGGCGGAACGGCGGGTGGCGGGCATTCCTATCGCTAAGGGCACGGTCGACCGTCTGGCAGCACTGGGGGCGCGGTACGGCATTGCACCACCCACTCCGATGTCGCCGCCCTGACAAGGCGGCACTGACGGACCACGAGGCCTGATACAAAAACGCCAGCAGGGAGGGGCGAACATGCAGGGCGCCGAGCAAGACCAGCCATCGATCGCAAGACGCGCCGTGAGCGGCGCGGTCCTGCTGGCAATCGGCGTGGTCATGCTGGTTGTGGCGTGGGATTATCCGGTGGGTCAACTGACTCAGATGGGCCCGGGTTTCATCCCACGCGTGATCGGCCTCATGATCTGTGCACTGGCCGCTGGGATCATCTTCATCGATGTGATCTCGCCCAATGAAGCGAGAGATGCGCGGATGCATTGGCGCGGATTGATCTTCGTGTCCGCAGCGATCCTGATCTTTGCGGGGCTTGTCGATTTCGTGGGCCTGGTGCCGTCTATGTTCCTGGCCGTCGCGATCTCGATGTTCGCCGATGATCAGGTCCGGCCCTTGCATGTTCTGGTCTACGCGTCCCTCGCGACGCTTGGGGGGTGGTTGTTGTTCCTCGTGGTACTCGAGCTGCCGATTCCGGCGTTCTGGAGGTAGCGATGATCGATCAGTTCCTCCTTGGCCTCAGCGTCGTGATGCAGCCGAATGTGCTGGTCTATGCGTTCATCGGTGTGTTCATCGGCCAGCTGATTGGCGTGCTGCCCGGAATCGGGGCGGTGACGGCGATCTCTCTCTTGCTGCCGGTGACCTTCTACCTCGATGCGACTACCTCGATGATCATGCTGGGGGGCATTTACTACGGCTCGCAATACGGCGGATCCATCGCCTCGATTCTGCTCAACCTGCCCGGCACACCATCCTCGGTCGTGACCTGCCTCGAAGGCTACCCGCTGTCGCGGGACAATCGCGCGGGGCTTGCCCTGTTCGTGGCTGCGTTCTCGTCCTTCGTGGGTGGCATGATCGGGGTCGCCATCCTCGTGCTCGCCGCGATACCGATGACCGTCATCGCCCTGCGCTTCGGGGCGCCGGAATATGCGATGCTGGTCGTTCTGGGCCTTTTAGCGGCATCGCTGATCGGAACCGGATCGCAGATCCGGTCCTTCGCGATGGTGGTGCTGGGCATCGCATTGGGGCTTGTGGGGGCGGATCAGACGACCGGGTACTACCGCTTCGTCGCGATGCCCGAGCTGGCCGACGGTATCAGCCTCGTGTCGCTGGCCATGGGCCTGTTCGGGGTAAGCGAGATCATCCGCCACGCCGCGGTGCGCAGCCCGTCCGGATCGCCGTTGCCCATTGGCATCCGCGACGTGTTACCGACACGGGAGCAGGCGCGCTCTCTCGCCATGCCGATCCTGCGCGGCTCGGCCGTGGGCAGCTTCTTCGGCACTTTGCCGGGCACGGGCGCGGCCATCGCTTCGTTCATGTCATATGCGATGGAGCGGCGCTTTTCCCGCACACCCGAGAAATTCGGAAAAGGGCACCTGCCGGGCCTCGCCGCGCCGGAAGCGGCGAACAACGCGGCCGCGCAGACCGGCTTCATCCCGACGCTGACACTGGGCATTCCCGGCGACGTTGTCATGGCGCTTATCATCGGTGCGCTGATCCTGAACGGCATCGTGCCCGGACCGCGCCTGATGACCGAACAGCCCGAGCTCTTTTGGGGCGTCATCGCCAGTTTCTTCGTCGGCAATATCATCCTGTTGCTGATCAACATTCCGCTGATCCGGCTTTGGGTGCTGTTGCTGCGCATTCCTTACCAGAAGCTCTATCCCGTGATCATCGTGATGATCTGCGTGGGCGTCTATTCGCACCGCACCAGCGTCACCGATGTGGTCCTGACGCTGGCCTTCGGGGTGCTTGGCTACCTCATGAAGAACTACCGCTTCGAGCCTGCGCCAGTGCTGCTGGGCTTCGTCCTCGGCCCGTTGCTGGAGGACAACTTCCGCCGCGCGATGTTGATCTATCGCGGCGATTTCACCGTGTTCGTGACCCGTCCCATCAGCGCGATCCTGGTTGCGTGTTCGATGGCACTGATCGCGTTCGCAATCTGGTCGGGCATCCGTGCCTGTCGAAGAGCCGTTCGGTCGTCATCCTGACTGGACAATTCGATGCCCGGTTGGGGCGGGTATCAGGCCAAGAGGAGGTCAGTGGCCTGACACCACAGAAATTGAACGAAACCTTGGGAGGAAAGACCATGATCAAGAAACTACTCACCGCCTTGCCGCTGGCACTGGCCCTCGCAGCGCCGTCGATGGCGCAGGAATTCCCGGACCGCTCCTTGCGGATTGTCCACGGCTTCGGGGCGGGCGGCAATGCAGACACCGTATCGCGCATCATGGCCGAGGCGATGTCCGCAGATCTTGGCCAGCCGGTTGTCGTGGAATCCCGCCCCGGCGCGGGCGGCACCGTGGCCTCTGGCTATGTCGCCGGTGAAGACGGCGACGGCTACACGATGCAGCTGCTGGTGGGCGGCCATGCCGTGGCGGCGGCTCTCTACAACGAGCTGCCTTACGACTCGGTCAACGATTTCACCTTCCTGTCTACGTTGGGACAGTTCCCCTTCTTCGTTGCCGCGCGCGCCGGGGAATACGAGTCGATCACCGACCTGATCGAGCAGGCCCGTGCCAACCCCGGCAGCATCATCGTGGGTCATTCCGGCGTTGGGTCCACGCAGAACCTGACAGGTGAGCTTCTGGACCTGCAGACTGGTGCCGAGTTCATCCACGTGCCCTATCAGGGCGGAGCAGCCGCCGCGACTGCGTTGCTTGGTGGTGAGGTCAACATGATCATCGACACCGGCACCGTGATCACCGGCCAGGCCGATGCGGGTGTGTTCGACGTTCTCGCCGTGACCTCGGCGGAACGCTGGCCCGATGCCCCTGATGTGCCGACGCTGTCCGAAACCGTGGCACCTGGCTTCGACGTGGTGTCTTGGACCGGTTTGGGGGCGCCTGCGGGCGTGCCGGATGACGTCGTAGCGATCCTGTCGGGCGCGATTGCCAACGCATTGGCGCAGCCAGACGTGCAAGAACGTATCGCAGCTCTCGGCGCGGCTCCGGGCGGGTCGACCGGCGCGGAATTGCAGGCGCTGATCGAGCGCCAGATCGCGGTCTGGACTGAAGTGATCGACGCCGCAGGCATCGAACGCCGCTAAGGCGGCGACCGAGGCAAAGACACATCGGCGGGCGCGCGGCGGCTTGGGTTGCCGCGCGCCCGCCTCAACCACAAGACCCACGAGGCACCGATGACCGCGAAAAAGCCAGAAGAGCTCTATGCCACAATGCTTCGCCGATCGCTTTGGGTGATCACGACGCGTCCTGCCCGTGGTCCCGGAATGCAGGACGTGCTGCCCGCGCATCTGGACTACCAGATCGCCATGGAACGCGACGGGGCCCTGTTCGGGGCCGGTCCGATCTTTGAGGAGGGCGGTACCGTTCCAACCGGCGGCATGATCATCGTGCGCGCCGAGGACGAGGACGCCGCGCGCGCCCTGGCCGATGCCGACCCGTTTCACGCCGCGGGTTTGCGCAGCTACACCCTGCATCGCTGGATGCTGAACGAAGGTTCGATGACGGTGACTGTGCGGTATTCCGATCAGACTGCCGTCATCGGCTGATCCAATCCCTGAACGAGCGGAGGGCATCATGCCAGAGCCGAAGATGAACCTGATCGACGGTGCATGGATCACCGGTGAGACGACGCCGAACATCAACCCGTCCGATATCTCGGACGTGATCGGGCACTATGCCCGTGCCAGCGCCGATCAGGCTGAGGACGCGATCGCCGCCGCGAAGGCGGCCTTTCCTTCGTGGTCGCGGTCCGGTCCCCTGGACCGCCACAAGGTGCTGCGCGCGGCCGCCGACGAGATCCTCGCCCGCAAGGATGAGCTGGGGCGCCTTTTGGCGCGCGAGGAAGGCAAGACGCTGGCCGAAGGCATCGGAGAGACCGTACGCGCGGCGCAGATCTTCGACTTTTTCGCAGGCGAGGCGCTGCGCCTCTCGGGTGAGGCGCTGCCCTCGATCCGCCCGGGCGTGGGTGTTGAGATAACCCGAGAGCCCGTGGGCGTCGTGGGTATCATCACGCCTTGGAATTTTCCCATCGCCATACCGGCCTGGAAGATCGCTCCGGCGCTTTGCTATGGCAATACGGTGGTGTTCAAGCCTGCCGACCTTGTGCCGGGTTGTGCCTGGGCTCTTGTCGATATCCTGCACCGAGCGGGCCTGCCCGATGGGGTGCTAAACCTTGTGATGGGGCGCGGATCGGTCGTGGGGCAAGCGATCGTGGATAGCCCCGATGTGGCGGCCCTGACCTTCACCGGGTCGGTTCCGACCGGGGCGGCCCTTGCCGCGAAATCAGCGGAACTGATGCGCAAGGTGCAGCTTGAGATGGGCGGTAAAAACCCCTTTGTCGTGCTGGCCGATGCCGATCTGGACGTTGCCGTCGACTGCGTGGTTCAAGGCGCGTTCTTTTCCACCGGGCAGCGCTGCACCGCGTCCTCGCGCATCATCGTCGAAGAAGCCGTGCAGGACGCATTCCTGGCCAGGATGACCGAACGCATGTCCGCCCTGCGGGTGGGCGACGCACTTGCGCCCGACACGCAGATCGGCCCGGTTGTCGATGAAAACCAGCTAAACCAAAACGAAGGCTATATCGAGATCGGCAAGGCCGAAGGTGCGCGGCTTGTGACGGGTGGCGAGCGCCTAAAACGCGAAACGGACGGCTTTTTCCAGGCGCCAGCACTGTTTGCGGACTGCACCAACCAGATGCGCATTGCCCGCGAAGAGATCTTCGGTCCGGTCGCAGCGGTCATCCCGGTCAAGGATTACGACGAGGCGCTCGCCGTCGCCAATGACACCGAGTTCGGTCTCTCCGCCGGGATTGCGACCACCAGCCTCAAGCACGCCACCCATTTCAAGCGCAACGCCGAGGCCGGGATGGTGATGGTTAATCTGCCCACGGCCGGTGTCGATTTCCACGTGCCCTTCGGCGGGCGCAAGGCATCGAGCCTCGGGTCGCGGGAGCAGGGGCGCTATGCCGCCGAATTCTTCACCACCGTCAAGACGGCCTACACCTTGGCCTGAGTCACAAAGGATATTCCATGATCTACGAGATGCGCGTCTATTCCTGCGTTCCCGGCGGCATGCCGGCGCTGCTGCAGCGGTTCGAGACCACGACCCTGCGGATCTGGGACCGGATCGGCCTGCGCCCGGTGGGGTTCTTCACCACCCTTGTCGGTCCGTCCAATCATGACCTGACCTATTTCCTTGCATGGGACTCCCTGGCCGAGCGCGAGCAGCTCTGGAATGCCTTCGCCAGCGATCCCGAATGGGTTGCGGCGCGCGCGGCGCATCAGCGGGAACATGGGGAAGTGGTGGCCAATATCGCCTCCAGCTTCCTCACGCCGACCGCCTTCTCCGCGATGCGATAGGCCGGTCGTGAGCGAGGCCCCACCAACCGCCCCCGGTGCCGCCCTCTCGGGGTTGCGCGTGCTCGACATGACCCGGATCCTTGCCGGGCCCTGGGCCACGCAGATCCTTGCCGACATGGGCGCGGAGGTGATCAAGATCGAACGCCCGGGCGAAGGGGACGATACCCGCAGTTGGGGGCCGCCCAATCTCTCGGACGCAGAGGGGCGAGACCGGAGTGCCGCCTATTTCCACGCGGCCAATCGGGGCAAGAGGTCGGTCGCCGTCGACATGGCCCGGCCGGAAGGGCAGCGGGTGCTAAGGGCACTTGCCGCGCAAAGCGATGTGGTCGTCGAGAATTTCAAGGTCGGCGGGCTTGCGAAATACGGGCTCGACTATGTCAGCTTGGCCAAGGTCAAACCCGACATTGTCTATTGCTCGATCACCGGCTTCGGCCAGACCGGGCCCTATGCCGACCGCGCGGGCTATGACTTCCTCGTGCAAGGTATGGGCGGGTTGATGAGCGTGACCGGCCAGCCCGATGGTGCACCGGGTGCCGAGCCGATGAAGGTGGGCGTGGCGCTGACCGACCTGCTGACCGGGCTTTACGCCGTCATCGGCATCCTCTCGGCGCTCAGGCATCGCGATGCCACGGGCGAGGGGCAGCATGTCGACATGGCGCTGCTCGACGTTCAGGTCGCTACCTTGGCCAACCAGGCGATGAACTACCTTGCCACCGGAACCGCGCCGGGCCGGTTGGGCAATGCCCATCCCAGCATCGTGCCCTACCAGGTCTTTGCCGCCAGCGATGGCCACGTCATCCTTGCGGTCGGCAATGACGGGCAGTTCGCCCGGTTCTGCGACGTCGCGGGTGCGCCGGGTCTGGCGGCCGATCCGCGCTTTGCCACCAATCCCGGGCGGGTGCGCCACCGCGACGTGCTGGTCCCGATCCTGCAAGGGCTGATCTCGGGGCGCACCATGGACGACTGGATCGAGGCCCTGAGCGCGGCCCATGTGCCCGTTGGTCCGATCAACACCATCGACCGCGTCTTCGCCGACCCGCAGGTTATCGCGCGCGGCATGAGGACCGAACCCGAAACGCCCGAGGGGCACCGGCTGGTGGGCGTCGCCTCGCCCATCAAGATGTCGCGCACCCCACCGATCCCGCCGCGCGCCGCCCCGACCCTGGGCGCGGACACCCGCACGGTGCTCGGCCGCTTGCTGGACCCGACCGATTTCGACCTCGACGGTCTGATGGCGGACGGTACGCTTGGCAGAGAAAACGCCCCGTTCAACGCCGGAGACGAACAATGACCGACAGGCTTCTGATTTCGCAGGAAGACGGCATCGCCATTCTCACCCTCAACCAGCCCGAGCTGCGCAACCCGATCACCGATGCAGAGATGATCGGAGATATCTGCGCTGCGATGGAGTGGCTGAACAACGACCAGTCGATCCGCTGCGCGATCCTGACCGGCGCGGGAAAGGCGTTTTCGTCGGGCGGAAACCTCAAGCATATGCGCGACAAGGAGGGCATTTTCGCAGGCGATGCGATCGCTGTGCGCAATGCCTACCGCGCCGGGATCCAGCGCGTCGCGAAAGCGGTCTGGTCGGTGGAAGTTCCGATGATCGCGGCGGTCAACGGGCCGGCCTATGGGGCAGGGTGCGACCTGACACTGTTCTGCGATATCCGTATCGCATCGGAGACGGCGACATTCGCGGAGAATTTCGTGAATGTCGGGATCATCTCGGGCGATGGCGGGGCCTGGATCTTGCCCCGGCAGGTGGGGCTGTCCCGGGCGGCGGAGATGGCCTTTACCGCCGATCCCGTCGATGCACGGACTGCGCTGGAATGGGGGTTGGTGTCGCGGGTCACGCCGCCCGATGAGCTGATGGATGCGGCCATGGAACTGGCTCGCCGCATCGCCCGCAATCCGCCCAGGCAATTACGCCTAACCAAGCGCCTTATGCGCGAGGGCACGGTTTCGACGCTCGGCCAGGTCCTGGAATTGTCGGCCGCCTACCAGGGTGCGGCGCACCAGACCTCCGACCACGCCGAGGCGGTCGCTGCCCTGCTCGAGCGTCGGGACGCGCGATTCAAAGGAGACTAGGCAGAGCTGGAGCTTCTGCCTCCACCGCTTTCTTGCTGCGCGCCCAAGGCAAATGTTCGAGCCGAGCGACGAGGCGTTCAGCGGGACGCCGACATCCGCTGGACCATCTGCGGTCGTTTCAAAAGCGTTCGGCGCGCCGCGAGGCTTCAACAGGAAGGGGTGTCTACCTTGGGCTCCGAGCCGACTTGCGTCGTCGCAGGAATTAACGGGATCAAGACCAAATGAGTTGGAGGCTTGTTCTGGTGCCGGTCGAGGGCATTGTAACCCCATATCATGTAGTGTCAGATTGCCTTGCCACTTAAGTAAAATTCAATAAAACAGCAGGATGCTCATATCACCCCATATCAATTCGTCTCATGCCATGCTATATGTTGGGGTGGACAGAAGGGTGGTTGCATGGGCGCCAGAGATAAACTCACTGCAGTTCATGTGCGGACTGCTCAGCCGGGCAAGTATTCGGATGGGGCTGGTCTCTGGCTGCACAAGCGTCCTGATGGGGGTGCCCAGTGGTTTTTGCGGGTCACCATCCATGGACGACGTCGTGAGATGGGCTTGGGGAGCCTCCATGATGTCTCGCTGAAGGAAGCCCGGGCCGAGGCTCAGAAGTGGCGCGCTGTTGTGCGGGCTGGCAAAGATCCAATCAAAGAACGCGAGAAACTGAAGCGCGAGGCGGCCCGAGCAGACCGCACGCTGCGCGTCATTGCCGAGGATGCATTCGAAGCGCGCAAGGCTGACCTCAAGGATGACGGCAAGGCTGGCCGCTGGTTTTCGCCTCTTGAGCTTCACGTGCTTCCCAAGCTTGGGCAAGTGCCCATCGAGGATCTTGACCAGCACGACATCAAGACGGTGCTTGCACCGATCTGGCACACGAAAGCCGATACAGCGCGCAAAGCGCTCAACCGGTTAAGCATCGTTCTGCGCCATGCAGCGGCGCTGGGCTTGGATGTGGATCTGCAGATTGCTGAGAAAGCCAAGGCCCTGCTCGGCACCTCAAGGCACGTGACACAACACATCCCGGCCATGTCGTGGCCGAAGGTGCCCGCCTTCTATGCCAGTCTGGCCGAGCCAACCGTCACCCATCTGGCGCTTCGGCTTTTGATCCTGACTGGGGTCCGTAGTCGCCCTCTCAGGTTTCTTCGGCTGGAAGAGATCGATGGGGATGTCTGGACCATTCCAGCAGAGGCAATGAAAGGACGCCGCGGCAAGACCACAGACTTTCGGGTTCCGCTGTCGTCTGAATCTCTGCGAGTCATCGAGCTTGCTCAGCCTCATATGCGCGATGGCTATCTTTTCCCCAGTGTCCGGAAGGGGGTGATCTCAGACGCGACCATGTCGCGCTTCATGGAGCGCAGAGGCCTAGAGGCGCGCCCACACGGCTTCCGCACAAGTCTGCGCACGTGGCTGGCCGAGACAACTGACGCCCCGCACGAGGTGGCCGAGACCGTGCTGGGCCACGTCACAGACAGCGCAGTGGTGCGCACTTACCGGCAGACGGACTTCCTAAAGCAGCGAAGGGTTCTCATGGAGCGGTGGGCGGATCAGGTCACCGGCGGGAAAGGTAAAGTGGTGAAGTTGGCATGAGCGATGATCAGAATACTCACCTCGACTACCTGAAAAAACTCTCCCATCAGGATACGAAATTCTTCGTTAGGGAACTACAGCCCAGACTAGTGGCCGTGATCGAAGAGCATCTGCCGAGAGACTTTTCCCGTTGGGAAGTAGAAAACTCCACATGGAGCGGAACAACGAAGACTATCGATGGCACGAAACAAAACCCGCAAAGCAGTGCGTGCGCGTGGTCTATTTTCGTTTGCTACAGATTATCAGACGAGGTGATGGGGCACATACAAAAAAAGAGTAATCAGAAGGCTCTTGAAGACATGTTAAAGGGCTTAAACCTTGCAACAGAGGCCGCTTCGAGACTGGACGGTTTTGTTAAGTATGAGTTGTCAAAACACTCCCAAAAGCGATACCAAGAAAGCGTCGGGGACGGGTTTCACAGAACCATCCCACCAGATTTTAATCTCCTGCTGATCACTCAGGCCTTGCGGGGCGGTGCAGAAAAAGCACTCGCTTTTCTTGAGAGTGAGGGTGGTCAAAACAAATCTAATCGGCAGGCGGCTGCGGTGGTGACAGCGTGCCGAAAGATCTGGGAAGCGAGGTCTGGGAAACAGGCGCCTAAATATGCACACAGCCAATATCAAGGTGAAGTTGGTGGGAACCCAGCCGCTTCGCCATTTGTGTGTTTCGTAGAGGACATTTTCGGCGTTCTTGACATTGATTGCAACGCGAATAGTGCGCTTCGCGTAATGCGAAAAATGAGGGTAGCGTCCGTCAAGGTGGTGTAATTTCCCAGATGGCCTGAGGTCATGATCAGGCGGCTTTCGTGGTTATGCTGAGAATGGGATCGATCTCCTCCTTGTCGATCTGGGCGAAGGCCTCGACCATCATGTAGCGGCTTGAGGTTTGCCATTCGTCGTTCTGTTCGAACAGCACGGCGCCGATCAGGCGCATGATAGAGGCTTCGTTCGGGAAGATGCCTACGACGTCAGCGCGCCGTTTCACCTCCTTGTTCAGACGCTCGATTGGGTTGGTCGAATGCAGCTTGGTGCGGTGCTGGCGCGGGAAGGCCATGTAGGCCAGCACGTCGTACTCGCTGGCGTCCATCAGGTCGGCCAGCTTGGGCCAGCGGGGGCGCAATTGATCTGCCACGCGTTGCCATGTTTCCCCGGCATGCTTTCGGTCGGGCTGATCGAAGGCCTGCCGGATCGCGGCGGCGACGACGGTGTGCTGGCCCTTCGAGACATGCGCTAGGGCGTTGCGCATCCAGTGAACCCGGCAACGCTGCCAGGTTGCCTCGAAGACCCGCGAGATCGCGCCTTTCAGGCCGGTATGGGCGTCGCTGATCACCAGCTTCACGCCATCGAGCCCGCGAGCCTTCAGGCTGCGCAGGAAGTCCATCCAGAAGGTTTCTGCCTCCGACGGCCCGACGCCCAGCTGCGATGCTGATTGCCGAATTGCCCGAACTAGGCCGAATGACATCAGGCGAAGCCGGTGCCATGACTGGCCTGGCACCAGTCCCACACGACAGCGGGGCAATGCGAGGGAGGAGAACGATTGCGGGCGGTCGACGATCGCTGCGACGTGTTCTGTTCCAGGCTGCGCTCGCCGCTGCCTGCCATAATCCAGTTCTCAAACCGGTCGCAAAACGTCTGAAAGAACGCGGTAAGCCCCACAAGCTCGTCATCATCGCAATCGCACGCAGGCTGATCACAATCGCCAACGCGATCATCAAAACTGGCATCCCGTGGCAGCTTCAGCTCGGCGAATAAACACAGTTGCTAGAAGAAAAAGAAGAAGCAGGTATAGTTTTTACACTACTTTGCGTTGGGATGTGCTATACAGACATCTGCTGCCGCTGCCACCGAGGATATGAGAGATGCTCGCCGAACTGCAAAAAACATCGCCGGAAGAGAGCAAGGAACAGCGTATAGCCTTGGGAATATGGCTGAAATCCCTGCGCGAAGAGCTTGGGCTCTCCCAGAGAGAGCTCGCTGATCTGTTATCTCTTGATTACTATACCTTCATCTCTCAACTTGAAACCGGGCGTGGCAAGATTCCGGAACAGCGTTATGTGCAATGGGCCGAAGCCCTGGGCCAGGAACCGAGGAGCTTCGTTAAAGTGCTCCTTAAGCACTATCACCCCGTCGCGTACAAAGTGTTGTACGAGGATGATGCGGCGTGAGGCGAAACCACTGGCGAGCAAGCCAAGACTGCTAACACTGGCCTTGCGTTCTGGAAGAACAGATCTTGAATGGCAGACATCGTGAAATTCAGATGCATTGACGGTGGCGCACCGGATACATCCTATTTGAACAGCGATGAGCCGGCGCTGTTTTTCAAAACGACACCTGAAGGGCAGCTTGATCTGGAGATGGGGCGGCTCTCGACACGGCCTCGCACAGTCTCGGATGCGGCCTCTCATACGGCGATCCGGGACTGGGGCAACCAGGAGCTGGCCAATCTGTTTCGCGTCAAACGGCTTCTCGACGCCGCCGGCGTAGCCTGCGAAGTGGACCGTGGCATTACAGATGAAGGTGACCCCTGGTTTGTGTTCTGTCGCGCGGACGGTGACGTATTTGCCCATTTCTGCCGGGTCGATGGCCTTTACATTCTCGACAGCCCTACAATTGATCGTCCGCTACGCGGCCGCGATTTCAACAGCCTGATCAATGATTTCACTGGCCTCAGCAAAACTGCCTCCGGCTCATCGCTTGAGACTGAGGACACCACGGAACACCGTGTCGTTCGCCTCTCGAGGAATAGTACGCTCCGGCTGCATCCCACGGCCATCCTGGCCGCGCTGATATGGACGTTCCTGATATCATCCGAAGAGCTGGTCCTCGTGCAGCCGGATGCGGAGGAGGACGGCGTGGCTGACGGGCTTGAGGCGTTTTTCGCCGAGGACCGCGACGCTGCTGCACGGCGGGAGGACGAGGACGTCGCCGACGTTCAACCCGGCGACAGACCTCAGAACACGATCTCTGCCAAAGACATCGAGAAGTACGGCCTACTCCAGACTGGAGACAAGACCGGGCAGTTCGCACAAACGGCCAGCGCCGCGCCCAATAATGCCGCCCTGGCCCTCAACACGCTTGCGATCAACCTGGGCTTCCTGTCGGAAGTCATACTTACTGAGAAATACAGCGCGATCCTCGCCGAGCTTGAAGCAGCGCCCGGGCATGCGTCTTTTTTCCATGCCGAGACAGCGCAGACCGGCGAGCGGCAGACCACCGTCATACCTGGGTCAGAGACGTACGACACCGCCGAAGCGTCCGTCGCAGCGGCAAGGATTGATGCGGTGTCACTCCTCGAGGACGTCCGCGACGACAAGGCATCCCAGAACCATGCTGAGCCGGTCGTTCAGGATAGTTTCGAGCTGTCTTTTGCAACACCGGATGCTGTGCTCTTTTCGGCCGAGACGGCGACACCGTACTCAGCCGGAAGGAACTTCAAGTCTCGCGCGGATATCCCCCTCGAGGTGTCAAAGCCCGCCGATCGACTGCAGCCCGAGATCACTTTGGATCTGTCATCGCTTCTGGACTCGTCCGACAGCATGGGTTTCAAGGACGCTCTGGATGTCGTGCAGCAAGCTTGGCAGCCAGCCTTGCGAGAGTACCAGCTTGACGCGATCACGATTCAATCCTCCTTTGACGTGACCGCCGCCACAGATGTCATCGACCGTGTGCTGGACCTTGTTCAGCCAGACGCCGCGGAACCGTCGAGTGGCGTGATCGACGCCGGTTCCACGATCACACTCGACGATATCTCCTCCACGGACGGGGAGGTATCCGGAACTACCGTGGACATCAGATATGATGATAATGCGCGCCAATATATCGATCACGTGATCTCCACATCCGACGTAGACGTCCTCTTTATCGAGGGGCATCTCATCGTGATCGATGCCGAGGTCCTGGCAAATCCAATGGAGCAGCGCTTCATTCAGACTTGGGAATTCGACGATGGCGGATCCGTCTCATTGATCGGGTTGCAAAGCGACTTCGACAGCTACCTGATTGCGTAGGTCGCACTGCCCAGTTCTCTGCGCCGACCTCGTGCCCGGCGAAGAGGGCGTTTTTCCGAGTCAGAGCAATTTTCCCGATCTGGTTCTCGACCGGGTTGGTGTCCAGCTCCAGACGGCCGTCTTCAAGGAACCGGGTCAGGCCGGGGCCAGCGCGCCGGCCATCAGCTTCTTGCGCCAATCGTAGACCTGCCAGCGGGTCACGTCATGTCGCCGTGCGACATCCGCCACCTTCGCCCCGGGCACCAGGCTCTCCGCCGCGATCCGCATGCGCCGGCCTGACAGGCCTTCCAAGACCTCGATTTGGCCCGCGTAACCATCCGTTGAGCCGTCCATTTTGCCGTCCAGCCCTATGCTCATCTCGACAACAGGACACGCACAGATAGTCTCAGAGCGGCAGGAGGGGATCGGCGAGGCGCGCTTACGAGAGATCAGCTTAGCCGGACTCTGTTAGCACGCAGCGAGACACCAGAGGCCTGGTCGGTCTGTCTCATCCAGGACGGCCAGAACCTTTCTTGCCACCCGCCAGCCTTGTACTGGTCATGGATGACGCCCAGCCACTGACGTAGGTCTTGTTCGGTAAGGGGAAGAGCTTGAACAAGGCCTTCATCTGAATACATGACGAGCAGGATCCCCTTTGTACGTGTATGCACATCGACGCGTGTCACCAACGCCTGCGTATGCGCGTCTTCAACCTCGGTCGATAATGTCACCGCCGTCTGGGGCTTGATTCTGCTCACAGCATCTGCTTGCGAGAACCTCTGTGCTGCCACCGCGGCGCGGGGCGCATCCACCGAAACGATGGCTTGAGAGGATTCGAGGCGTTCTAGAAGAGCCTTTGCCAGACGATTGAGAAGGCGACGTGTCAACCACGCCACCTTCACCTCGCCTGAGCTCAGTTCGATAAGAACCTGGATCCGGTCTTCATCCGGCACGAATTTCGTCGTAAAGCGGCGGACCGATAGCTCCGGGCTGCCTTGACTGGCTTCAGTTGTCGTCGGAGCCATCATTCAGCTGGCCTGCAAGGTTGCGGGCATAGATGTTGCGCGCAGTCTGGATCACGGCAGCCTCGTTGCGCAGCTCTTCAAGCTTCCGGTCGCAGAACACAACATTCTGCAGCTGACGACGTGCGTCCTCCGCCATGTCGTCGGTCTCGTATTCCTTACCATCGATAGTGACCTTGGCCACGGGCTGTCCTCCTTGTTTCCAGGTTTCTTCTTTGCCGAAAGCTTGGGATTAGCGCCTCGGTTGCGAGAGCTCAAGCGAGACATGAAGCGGGTGAGTGAAAAGAAAACCGCCGATCCCGAAGGACCGGCGATCATCATCTTGATAGTGTCCGGATTAGCTCAGGAACTCGATATCGCTGGCGCTCAGGGTGCCATTGATACCGACCAGATCGATGATGTCATCGTCATTGCCCGGATCGTTGACAACCGCACCGTTCCAAGTGGTGTCACCTGCATAGTCGATACGCAGTTGCTGGTTCACGCTGTCATAGATCAGCGTACCCACTTGGTTCGTGGCTGCTTCGGCTTGGCCATTCAGGTAAGTGACGAACGCCACCGCGGCACCATCATCGCCCACCGCATACGGGCTACCTGCCACTTCACCATTGATATCCGATGCATCCAGTTGGATCAGATCGCCCTCAGAGGCATCGAAATCGTTGATATCAGCAATGACACCGGAGGCATCCTGAGCATTGTAGATGTTGTCCAGGATGAACTTATCAGCTCCCCCGTTACCAGTTGCGCCTTCACCAGCGACATTGATCTCGATGTTGTCGGCCAGAACGTTACCCACCATCGGGTCGAACGGAGACGACAAAGAGGAAATGTCCAACGCCACAGGATTGTTGATGTCGGCACCGCTAAGGTTGCCGGCACCGTCAACCAAGAAACCAGTGGCCAGATCGAGATCATCAACAAGGCCGTCGCCGATAGAGAAGTCCAGATTGCCAGGACCCGCGACAAAGGGGCTGAGAAACTGAACAACCATCTGGTTAGCGGTAAAGTTCGTCAGGAAAGCCTGTCCCGCTGTCGGAGTGAGCGTATCAATCGTGAGCTGCGTGAAGTCGACTGTAGCGCTTGTATCGAACGTCCCGTTGATGGTGAGCTGTTTGTTAAGGTTATTGTAACGCGCATCAGTAACGTTCAACGTCGGAGGCGTCAGGTCCAGTGTAGCAACAAAGGTGTCCGTAGCAACGTTACCTGCAGGATCTTCGACCTGAGCAGAGAACGTGATCGGTCCATCTTGATAGAACGTCGAGAAGTTGTTCGCAGGAATTGCTATGGAGAACGCATTGGCCGCTACAACAGCCCCCAAATTGGTGACCGGAGTACCATCCTGGTCAGTCCACTGAATGCTGACAAGAGAGCCATTCGGAACGCCGGCAGTTGTCCCGTTGAGGACCAGAGCACCCGAAGCGTCCTCTACCACGTTGATCGTACCATCGACAATGAACTCACCACTAAGACCAGTGATCGCAAGATTTGCCACAGTATCCTTCGTTGCGGCGAAGTTGGTGTTCGCAACGTTGCCCTGCTGATCGGTCACGGTCGCCGTGACGGTGATCGCGACATCGTTGAGACCAGATACGTCAATGTTCTGACCTGCGGTCGTGAACGCACCACCGCTGACAACAGCAGAGCCGTTTACGGTCCCAACACCGTCGGTGATGGAGAAGTTCACGGTCTGACCGTCTTCAACACCTGCCACAGTACCCGTGATGACCAGGTCACCCTCTTCGTTGGAGTTGATGACGCTAATCGGAGTGTTGTCGTCATCATCCGCCACCGACGTGATGAAGACCGTTGCAGTCGTGTCGATGACCAGATTCTGCGCCGCAGCTGCACTGACCTGCACGGTACCAAAGGTATCCGTGACAGTGGCCGACATGCCGTAGGTACCATCCGCAATCGGACCTGCCGGCAGCGTGAAGTCCACGAAGCCATTGGCGATATCCGTTGCATCAAGCACCTTCTGCAGCGCACCACCAGGCGCACCGGTGACATCGAGGACATCACCAATCCGCGCACCGGTCCCGTCGGTTGCCGTCGAGAACGACACACGAACCACAGGCGCAGTGTTGTCGTTGGTTTCGAAGTCCGTGTTAGATCCGTTCGGGCCAGCACTATCCACCGTCACCGACGTGAAGACTGGCGCATCCGGCTCATTGGCGTCAACGAGGACAACCTCGCCACCGGCAAACGCGCCGGCGAAGCCTTCCAGCTCGATCTGGATGTCCTGACCGTTCAGGTCACCGTCATCATTGACGTCGATCCAGAGGGTCGGAGCCTCAACGGCATTGCCCGCCTGGAAGACGTAGTCAGCAACACCATCTCCTGCGGTTGCAGCAATGGTGCCCTGCGCCTGAGCGAAGTTCGGGGCATTACCCGCGAACGCAACCGCATTTGCAGCGCCACCAGCCTGGAACAGCACATTTTCATCGATCTCGATGGTGTTGTTGCCATTGCCCCAGTCGGTGATCACGTCGTGATCAAGCCCGGCCGAGTCCATGACTTCGTTGAAACGGAACGTGTCGTCCCCATTTCCACCCGTCAGGCGATCACCCTGGTTCACAGCAAGGTTCGGAACCTCTTCGTTGCTGCCGCCGATGATCAGGTCATTGCCGTCACCGCCGTCGAGCGTATCGATGCCAGCACCGCCATCAACGGTGTCGTTCTGAGTACCACCGTTGACCACATCGTTTCCGATGCCGCCGAAGAGATCGTCGGCCCCGTTTCCACCATCGACGGAGTCATTGCCGGCACCGGCATCGGCCACATCGTTACCGTTGCCGCCGTCAATGACATCGTTCCCGCCGTTGGTGGAAACAGTATCGTTTGCGTCGCCAGCGTTGATGGTGTCGTTGAAATTACCAACGTTGCTCGTGGTGATGTTTCCGACAGCACCGGTAGATCCGACCTGACCGTTCAGGAGGATTGCACCGTTGTAGTTGGCACCATCCACGATGAAGGTTTCACCGTCCCAATTGCTGTTGAAGGAGTTGAAGAACGGATCGATCGGTCCCGCCGAGACTTCGTTGATGGTCAGAAGATTGTTGGCGTTGTCGTTGACAGTGTTACCAAGAACGAGGGTCATCGTGCCAGAACCACCTTCGGTGATGTCCACGATCTCGACACCATTGGTGTTGGACAAGTCAGCAGTGCCATTGCCCTGGAATTCGAGCAGGATGCTGTCGTTTGTGCCGGTACCACCAGTCAGCTGATCAGCCGCGGTAATGTCATTGGTGTCAACGACACCAAAGAACCGCATTGTCGCGCTGCTTGCACCTGCATCGATGGTGTCATCGCCACCATTCGACAGATCCACCATCAGATCATTGGTAAACGCCGCATCGAGAAGGACATTCTCGTTGAGGTTTGTCCCGAGGATCCGGTCGATACCGGCCGCTGCAGCATTGGCACCGAGGGTCGCCACGAGCGGGCTTTCTGCCGTGAGACCTTCGACGTTGCTGACATTGATGAAGTCATCATCCGTCCAGGTGCCACCAGTCTGGCTGAGCCAGTCGATACCCGTGCCACCATCAATGGTGGTCGTACCGCCAAGGTCACCGTCGAAGATCGACACCGTGTCGCTACCCGCGCCACCGTTGAACACGATCTGATTGTTCAGACCGTTGTTCGCCTTGTAGAGGCGGTCATCACCGGCCGTGCCATCGATCGTGAAGCGGTAGTCCACATCCACGTTGGGCAGTGCGTTATCGGTACCCCCGATGACCACCGTGAGGCTGTCATTGCCGTCCGTAACGTTCGAACCATCCACATTGATGTCCGTCACCGTGCCGACGTTACCACCCTGGAAAGTAAGGGTGTGGTTATCGATGCCATTCACCGGGGAACGAACGCCATTGCCCTCGAAGGTGTAGTTCTCGATGCCCGAGACGTTGTCCAGGTTCACGGTCGCTGCGATACCGCCGGCATTCGCGTTGTCCATGTTCTGGAACTCGATCGAGTCGTTACCACCATTGTCGGTGATCGTGTCGTTCGCATCGAGATCGCCATTGCCGATCTCGATGACGTCGTCGGCAGTGCCGGTGGTAATGTTATCATTACCGCCGTTCAGGACGATCGTGGCCTTGTCGCTGTTCGGCCCGATGATCGTGTTGTTGCCGTTGCCATCGATGATGGTGATTTCACCGGGGAAATTCGCCGCGTTGATGGTGATGTTGCCGGTCGCCCCGCTTGCATTCACCGTGCGGATACCCGCATCAAAGGCCTCTTGGCCGAGAACCAGAGTTCCGTTGCCAGCACCGGTTACAGTCAGCACCTCGACGTTCGACACATTGGTGAAGTCGGCATCTGCCGTGTTGCTGACCGTACCCACGATCAGCTGGTCGCCATTGCCGGCACCACCGTCGATCGTGTCGCCGATATCCAGGTTCTCACCCATGTTGAACGTGTCGTTCTGGGCTCCACCGGTAGCCTTGACATCAACGTCCGTCGCCTTGTTTTCGGTTTGGTTGTTGTGGTTCAGGATCAATGCGCTGTTTGCCAACACGCCCGCATCAACATGGAGAGTGGTCCCACCATTCGTAAAGTCATCGGTGATGTTGAGGGTAAAGTTACCCGGTGCGATTTCGCGAACCTCGAGCGTTTCGATACCCGTGACGTCCTGATCAATCGTAGAGCTACCACGCTGGTCCTGGACAACGAGAGTGTCGTTACCGATGCCACCGCTGATCGTGTCACCACCATCCAGCTCGTAGTTGTTTGTCAGGAAGGTGTCGTTACCTGCATTACCGACGAGAGAGTCGTTCCCGCCGTTGTTTCCGGCATTGTCACCGTCGCCTGCGATCGTGTCATTACCTGCACCACCGATCAGCGTGTCGCTGCCGTCCCCGCCGATCAGTTGGATCGCACGGTTCAGAACCGATGCATTGAAGTTCACGAAATCTGCGCTGGTGCCACCGAGGCTCTGTGCATCCGACGCGTTGACCGTGACGATCGTAGAGTCGAGGTCGAAGGCCGAATTATTGTCGATGACGTAGGTGTGCTGGCCGTCATTCAGATTGATCGTCTCAAACTGAGTGACATCGTTCATGCCGTTGTCATTCGCGTTGGCCACACCATTGCCGAGCGTCACGACCAGGGTGTCGGTATCGGCCCCACCGGACAAGACATCAGACTTCGGTATGAAGATCAATGGGTTCGAGCCAACCAGCTGTTCACCCCGAGTGTGAACGACGTCATCGCCCGCGCCGCCATTGACGGTCTCGTTCGCAGTATCCGTCGCATCACCCGTCGAGATGGTGTCGTTGCCTGCACCACCGCTTTGGTTATCACTTCCATCCCCACCCATGAGGATGTCGTTGTCATCACCGCCGCGAAGCACGTCGGAACCGCCGCCACCGAGCAGGGTATCGTTTCCGGTGCCGCCATCGAGCGTGTCGTTGAAATTACCACCGATGCCGGAGTCGTCACCCATCAGCAGGTCATTACCGCCCTGGCCAGAAATGCTGTCGTTGCCGCCAGCACCACCCAGCACGTCGGCACCGTCACCACCACTGATGACATCACCAAGCTGGCTGCCCAAAATGGTGTCATTGCCACCATCGAGCGTTACGGTTGCACCCGCGCTGCGGGCCGCAGTTGCAGTGTCCATATCGTCCTGCAGCGACAGAGCAACATCGCCATCGCCCGAAGACGTCACCGTGATGATCGTGTTACTAACGGGGTTGTCAAAGCCGGTGATGGACCCGGTGGCCGTACCTGCAGTGAAGTTCGTGGCGACGGGGGCCGCAACATTACCCGGGATGTCTTCATCACCGATCGTGAGACCAGACGCACCGGGGCCGGTATCCGTAGCGATGTTCACCGTCGTGCCGCCGGGGGTGTTCAGGTCATTGAGGAACACGTCGAGCGGGCTGCCTTCGACCGAGAGATCGAAGACTTCGAGACCGGAGTTGGCGGTCCCTGCCGGGCTCGCCTCGGAGTCGCCGGGCGTCCCAAAGAAGCTCAACTCGCCGATGTGGGCGTTGTTGTCGACGTTTGACATGAGAACGTTTGCTTCGTCGTTGCCGCCGACAACCTCGGCAGGCCGCGTCGTGAAGGTGGTATCTGCACCTTGCGTCACGTTGCGCAGCTCGGCGTCGAGCTGCGGGCGGCTGTCCGCATCCGGGCCATCAGGGTTCATGTTCACGCGGTTATACGTGACGTCAGCCGTGCTGTTGGCGTTGATGAACGTGTTGCCGGTGATCTCCGATCCCGACATATCGAAGGTTGCGGAACCGCCAGGGCCATCAATGGTCGTCTGAAAGGTTTCAACGTCGAGCGTGAAGCCCGCAAAGTTGAGGTCGCTGCCGCCAGTATTGACGTTAACGATCACGGTGTCTTCGCCCGCACCGCCCTCAACGTTGTCACCTGCGTTGAAGGTGCTCTCATTACCGATGACAACATCATCCGATTGACCGCCATTGATGTTGTCAACACCCACGGTCAGGACGTCATCGGCCGGCGTGACACCGATGGACACGGTCGCGGTGCTGGTCGCACCCTGCGAGTCGGTCACGGTGTAGGTGAAGCTGTCGATGCCGTTAAAGTCCGGGTTCGGATCATAGATGAACGATCCGTCCTGGTTCACGGTCACGTCGCCGTTCGAGGCCGGGGTGGCCAGGCTGTAGGTCAGCTGGTCGTCGGCATCCACGTCCGTCGCAACGAGCGTCCCGCTCACTGCAGTGTCTTCGATCGTCGAGGCCGTTGCAGCGGTTGCCACAGGCGCGTCATTCGTGCCGGTCACCGTGATGGTGATGGTCCCGGTATCCGTCTTGCCGTTCGAGGTGGCCACATAGGTCGCGGTCACGACCTGGATGTCGCCGGCATCGAGGCTGTCGTAGGTGCCGACCGTGGCGTCGAAGGTGTAGGTGCCGTCAGCGTTGAGCACGAGGCCTGCCGGCGCAACACCGGTGAGGGCATAGGTAATGGCGGCGTTGTTGTTGTCGACGTCATCGGCCGAGACCTGTCCGTCCAGGATGAAGCTGCCCTCGTTCACCGCGCGGGAATTGTCGGCGGCAACCGGGGCATCATCCACGGCAGCGACGGTCAGGGTGACGGTCGCGGTCGAGGACGCGCCCGCGGGATCGGTCACGGTGTAGGTGAAGCTGTCGGTCCCGAAGAAATCCGCGTTCGGCGTGTAGGTGTAGGTGCCGTCCGGATTCATGGTGACGGCACCGTTGGCCGGCTGACCGGCTGCCTGCACCGAGAAGGTCAGATCGCCAGCGTCGTTGTCGACATCGGTCGCAGAGACCGAGCCGTTAATCGAGGCATCTTCGTTCAGCGAGGCAGCCGCGGCAGCCGCGACAGGCGCGTCGTTGACCGCGTCAACATTGACCTCGATCGTGGCAGTGGCGGTCTCGCCCCACTCGTCGGTCACTTCGTAGTCGAAGCTGTCGGTGCCATTAAAGTCGGCGTCCGGGGTGTAGGTGAATGTGCCGTTGGCGTTCACCACCACGGTGCCGTTGGCGGGCTGGCCCAGGATCGTGTAGGTCAGCACGGCGCCCGGGTCGGCATCGGTCACGTCGGGAGTGATGACGACGGCGGCGTCCTCGTTCGTGTCCACGAAGGAGTCGTCCGCGACGGGCGCATCGTTGAAGTAGCCGTCGATGAAGGTGTCGGTGGCGGCCTTCGCATTGGCTACGGACTGCGCGGTCTCGTCGACACCGTCGAGTACCGAACGGGCCGAGTCATAGGCCGGCTGGTCCACGATGGACAGGACACCGTTGTTGGACTCGCCCATCGGGTTGGAAGGCGTCGAGATGCCGGCATCCGCAGCGCTTTCGGTCCAGTCTGTCGCAACCTCGATCTTGTTGAGGATCTTCGCCTGGTCGGTACCTTGTGCACCTTCGATAATTTTAAGGATGATCTCGCCGACCGCGAAGTTGCCAGTCACGAGCTGGTCGGTCCAGAACGCCAGGCCTGCAGCATCCGGCGCACGATCGAAGAGGTTCAAATAAACATTTGAGATAAAGGCGCTAGCTGATGCGACTGAAGGTGTTTCGAAGAAGGAGTAACCGGCAAAATCCGGCGACCGAGTCTCATACTGTGTCGAGAAATCCGTCGCGATGTCCTCGAGGCTCATCCCGGGGTTTCCGTCGGCGGCCCCATCGAGGAATTCGTTGTACTGGCCGAGCCAGAACTCCATGCCCTGGGCATCTGCCGCACGGTCATAATAGCCGATGTAGATGGCGGAGATCGCTTGCTTCGCGGTGAGCGCGCTGAGATTGATGGGCATTGGGGCTTCCCTCTTTGTGTGCGGCCGCTGCTCAGCAGCCATTTTTCAATCATGGTGTGCCACAGGGGCACGTATAGTGGGTCCGAGCCGCCCAGACAGAGTCCGGGCGTCACTCGCAATCATATTTGGGGCAGCCGATAGCAGACTGCGTCGCGATGTTTCTACAGCGTCTTCCATACCCCGGCAATAAAAACATGTTCAGTAAATTGTCCGTCGTCAGATAATTTGGGACATCAGAGCGGGTTTTGTTTTGGAGGCTCTGGCTCATCCTTGATTGAGTTTAT